>JACQDU010000742.1 GCA_016200955.1 bacterium | reverse complement strand
GGCTGGGAGATGCGATGGGAGACCTCGTCCTGGCCCCGCTCCTCCTCGTGCTCGGAGCGCGCCCGCCGCTCCCGAGACGCGCGCTCAAGGTGGTCGAGGGCGTCGGCCTGATCGCGGGCACGGCGATCACGAGCCTCCTCGTCCACGGAGAGCTCGTGGGCCCGCTCTCGCGCTCTTACGTCTACCTCGTCTTTCCCTTCCTGATCTGGGCGTCGGTGCGCTTCGGCCAGCTCGGAGGGACGGGCGCGACGTTCGTCGCCTCCGCGATCGCGATCGGAGCGGCCGTCCGCGGGGCCGGGCCGTTCGCGGGAGGAAGGCTGAGCGAGAGCCTCTTCTTCCTGGAGCTGTTCATGGCCGTCGTCTCGGTCACGGCGCTCGTCCTCTCGGCGGCTCTGGCGGAGAGGGCGACGGCGATCGCCGACCGCGACCGCGCGAACCGCGAGCTCGCCGGACGGAACGAGGAGCTCGCGCGGAGCAACCGCGAGCTCGAGAGCTTCGCGACCGTGGCCTCGCACGACCTCCAGGAGCCGCTCCGGAAGGTCCTGGTGTTCGGCGACCGGCTCGGGGCCCGCGTCGGGGGCCTGCTCGACGTGGAGGGAAAGGACCACCTCGACCGGATCCTCAAGGCGTCGTCTCGCATGCAGAAGCTCATAGACGACCTCCTCGCGTTCTCCCGCGTATCGACGAGAGCGGAGCCCTTCGTGCCGGTGGCCCTCGGCGAGGTCGCGCGCGGCGTGATCTCCGACCTCGAGGCGTCCATCGAGAAGACGCAGGCGAGGGTCGAGGTCGGCGCTCTCCCCACTATCGTGGCCGATCCCGCCCAGATGCGGCAGCTCCTCCAGAACCTCGTGGGGAACGCGCTCAAGTTCCACGAGGAGTCGAAGCCTCCGGTCGTGAGGATCCGCTCCGAGCCCGGCCCTGCTCCCAGGACGTTCAGGATCCTCGTCGAGGACGAGGGGATCGGCTTCGACGAGAAGTACCTCGACCGGATTTTCACACTCTTCCACCGTCTGAACTCGCGCGACCGGTACGATGGTACGGGAGTCGGCCTGGCGACCTGCCGGAAGATCGTCGAGCGCCACGGGGGGTCGATCACGGCGACGAGCAAACCCGGGCAGGGGTCGGTGTTCGCTGTCATAATTCCGTCCGAGCGTTCCAGGGGAGATTCGGCGTGACCCAGCTTCCGATTCGCGTGCGCCCCGTGCGGATCCTCTACGCGGAGGACGACGAGGACGACCGCCGGCTGGTCGAGGACGCTCTCAAGGAGAGCCAGCTCCCGAACGAGCTCCGCTTCGTCGAGGACGGGGAGGAGCTCGTCGAGTGCCTGAACGGCCGGGGGAAGAACGCGGGCGCTCCTCGTCCGGACCTCATCTTCCTCGACCTCTGGATGCCCAAGAAGGACGGCCACGAGGCGCTCGCGGAGATCAAGGCGACGCCTTCTCTCCGGCAGATCCCCGTGATCGTGCTCACGACGTCGAGGGCGGAGGAGGACGTCTTCCGCTCCTACGACCTGGGAGCGAGCTCGTTCATCCGGAAGACCACGACCTTCGAGTCGCTCGTCGAGCTCATGAGAGCGCTCGGGAGATACTGGTTCGAGGTCGTCGACCTCCCGCGAGCTCCGGGCGCGGGCGTGCCAGCGCCGGAGGCGACCGAGAGGAACGAGCGCCCCAAGGCCACGAAGGGCGAGCACACGACCCTGACCGCGACCCGGAGCCTCCTCTCGGATGCGTGCGCCGGGAAGCCCGACCTCCGCGAGATCGAGCGTCTCGTGCTCGGAGTGCCGCCGCGCGTGCTCCTGCGCGCGCTCGAGGTCGCTCACGGGCGCGTGCCCGAGGTCTCGCGCGGGGCTCTCGCCTTCTTCGCGACGCAGATCCGGCCCATCCCGGCGGACATGCAGGCCACGCCGCGCCACCTGCTCGAGCTCGCGTGGTCGGCGCTCAACTCGCTCTCTCCCGAGGCGAAGGAAGTCGTGGTCGGCGCGATCATCGAGGTCGCCGCGGAGATCGCGCTCGGCTCGGACCACTCCTGCAGCGAGGAGCGGGGCGAGTAGAAGCGCCGGACCTCCTGAGCTGCGTGGGGCGACTGTCGTCGCCCCCGCCCCGGGACGGCCCGCACGCTCCGGCTTCTCCTCGGAGGTCGCGTGAGAGTCCTCGTCACCGGAAGCGCGGGACACCTCGGCGAGGGGCTCGTGCGCCGGATGCGAGACGACGGCCGCGAGGTCGTCGGGCTCGACGTCCTCCCCTCGGCGTTCACGGACGCCGTCGGCTCGATCCTCGACCGCGCTCTCCTCCGGCGCGCGCTTACTGGAGTGGACGCGGTCGTCCACGCGGCCACGCTTCACAAGCCGCACGTCGCGACGCACTCCCGCCAGCACTTCGTGGACGTGAACGTCACGGGGACGCTGTGCCTCCTGGAGGAGTCGGTCGCGGCCAGGGTCGGTCGGCTCGTCTTCACGAGCACGACGAGCGCGTTCGGGCGCGCTCTGACTCCGCCGCCCGGCTCTCCCGCAGCCTGGATCACCGAGGACGTGGCGCCGGTCCCGAAGAACATCTACGGGGCGACCAAGACGGCCGCCGAGGATCTCTGCCAGCTGTTCGCGCGAGAGCACGGCCTTCCGTGCGTGGTCCTCCGGACGTCGCGTTTCTTCCCCGAGGAGGACGACGACCCGTGCGTTCGCCAGGGCTACAAGGACGGGAACGTGAAGGCGAACGAGTACCTGTTTCGCCGCGTCGACCTGGAGGACGTCGTCGCGGCGCACCTCTGCGCGCTGGAGCGTGCGCCGGTGATCGGATTCTCGAAGTACGTGATCAGCGCGACGACGCCCTTCCGCCGCGACGACCTCTCCCTGTTGCGCGTCGACGCCGCTCGCGTCGTCGGGCGCTTGTTCCCGGCGTCCCGTGAGGTCTACGAGCCTCGTGGCTGGCGCATGTTCCCGTCGATCGACCGCGTGTACGTCAACGCGAAGGCTCGTGAGGAGCTTGGTTGGCGTCCGCGCTGGGACTTCGCGCGCGTCCTCGAGTGCCTGCTCGTGGGGGACGATCCACGCAGCTCCCTGGCACGCACGGTCGGCTCGAAGGGCTACCACCGGGCCGGCAGCCGACCGTGAGCTCGGCCGGCTCGGCGTCACGTGAGCTCGCTGGAAGTGAGCAAGCGGACGAAGAGCGGAGGCCGCGAACCCTCGGGATTCGCGGCCTCCAGGTTAGCGGGCGAAGAGGCTCGAACTCTCGACCCTCAGCTTGGGAATCTGTAAAACGAAGATCGCGCCTGTTGGGCTTGAGTCGTAAACTCTTTAATTTACTTGGCTCTATGTGACCGGCGGTGACCGGGAGGCTCGCGCGATCCCGTAAAATGCGAGCCACGATGCGAGCCACGCGGGCTAAAATACGAGCCACTGTCGGAGGTAGAAATGGACGGGCGGCGGAAGACGACAAGAGGAAAGTCGGCGAAGCACGCGGGCGTGATCCTCAGCAGGCGCCTCCTGCCTTCGGGCAGCGTGAGCTGGCGCGCCCGTTGGTTAGACCCCGACACGAAGGAGCTGGCCTGGGAAACGCTCCCGAAAGACCTGACGACCGAGGAGCTGCGGGCGGACTGGGCGACGAAGAAGGTTCAGGAGAACGCGGCGCGACAGCGAAAGCTCGACGGCGGCGCACCGGTCAAGGCGAACAAGGCCCTGTCCGCCGTCGTCGAGCAGTACTTCACGGATCGGTCGGCCCGTCTCGGCGAGCGCACGGCGAGCGTCTACAAGGAGGCGACCGACGAGTTCCTTCGATGGGCTGGAGAGACCGGGCTTGAGAGCGCAGACGACCTAACGGAGACCCAGCTCGCTCGCTTCAGGGTTTGGTCGGAGAAACAGCTCTCACGCAAGCAGAAGAAGGGCGGCGAGCGGTTCCATGCTCACATCACCACGCCGCAGGTGAGAGACCCCGTCACGGTGAACCGCGTCTTTAGAACCTTGGGAACGGTCTTCAATCATCTGTGCGAGCAGGGCCTCGTGCCGATGCTCTCGGGGGAAGGCATTCGCAAGGGCCTCAAGAAGCTCCCAGTCGAGAAGAAGATCGTGAAGTTCCTCGACTCGGACACGCTCATGCAGATCGTCGATGCGGTGAAGCTGCACGACGAGGACACGTTCGACCTTACGCGGGAGGAGAAGGAACGTGGGCTCACGAAAGGGATTACTCCCCGCTACGACCCCATCCTTCCCTTCTTCGCGACGACCCTCCTCTCGGGGATGAGAGCAGGCGAGGCCCAGCGACTTGAGTGGCGGCAGATCAACTTCAAGGCGGGGAAGATCCGAGTCAAGTTCAAGCGGCGCGAACGCGACGTGAACCTGATTGTCTCTCCCCTCCTCCGCGAGCTGCTCACGACGCTTCGTCTCCGCGCGGGGAAGAATGTCTATGTCTTCCAGGCGCCCCCTGTCGAGGGCAAGCCGGCCGCGTCCTACGACCGCTCACGGATCGACTCGGCGCGGAAGCGGGTGAAGGCGTCCGACGAGGACGACGGCTACGGCTCGCCCTTCTTCTCCTGGCAGCTCCTCCGTTCGACGTGCGCCACCTTCCTCACGAACTCCACGGGCCTCTTCGGGGACAGGGACACGACTCTGTTCAAGTCGGCGCGCCAGCTCGGGCACACGGTCGCCGTCGCCGAGAAGCACTATTGGGGCGTAGCCGATGTCGCCACCGGAGTGCAAACGCTGGAGGCGGCGATGGGGATCGAGGCGAAACTTCGGGAGGCGCTCGGGCTCATGGTCAACGAACCGGCCCGCGAAAAGGCTGCGAAGTAGCGCGTGCTGCTGTGGCGTAAGCCGCTGTGAGTGGCCTCTTGCGCGGGATCGCCGAGCGGGTCGAGACCTCGGCTCGTGATACGAAACGTAGGTAGTTAAAATCTTCTACCGACAATCCGTATCGCACCGAGAGGCGAACATGACGACGAATACCCACCGCGTTCTCGACCGTGTCGCGAAGCTCGGCGTGCTCCGCCCCCGCGACGTGGATGCCCTCGGCATCTCTCGGGCCACGCTCAGCCGCATGGTCGAGCGCGGGCTCCTGGAGCGGCTCGGCCGGGGCCTCTACCGGCTCCCCGAGGGGAAGGTCACGGAGCACCACGCCCTGGCCGAGGTCTCGAAGCGCGCGCCCCACGCCGTCGTCTGCCTCCTCTCGGCGCTCCAGTTTCACGGCCTCACGACTCAGGCGCCGTTCGAGGTGTGGGTCGCGATAGCCGTGAAGGCCCGCCGACCACGTATCGAGCAGCCCGCGCTGCGCGTGGTGCGATTCTCCGGCGACGCGCTCACCTTCGGCGTCGAGAAGCGCGAGGTCGAGGGTGTCACCGTGCGGATTACCTCTCCAGCGAAGACGGTGGCCGACTGCTTCAAGTACCGGAACAAGATCGGCCTCGACGTGGCGATCGAGGCCCTGCGCGAGTATCGGCGCCGTCGACTCCCGATCGACGAGGTCTCGAAGGCCGCGAAGGTGTGCCGCATGACGAGCGTGATCCGGCCCTACCTGGAGGCCACCGTCGCATGAGCAAGAACGTCGCGCGGGAGCACGCATGAGAGCGCGCCTCGCGGTCAGCCTGTAGCGGGCTGCCGAGCTGCTCGGCCGGCATCGACGCGGTGCTGAGCGACCTCGTAGCTCTCGACGCTCCGGCGAAGGAGCGCCCACGTCTTGCCGATCTTCTTCCCCTTAAGCCGGCCCGTGTGGGCGGCCTTGATCACGGCAGACCTCGTGATCCCGAGGAGGCCGGCGGCCTCCGAGACGCTCACGATCTCGTCCGTCGGGACCCTCTCGTCCTTCGCGGCGGGCGCGATCACGCCCTGGCGGAGGCCGACGCGATCGACCACGTCCTCGGCGACGCGGAAGATGAGCGAGTCGTGGATCTCGCGCGTCACGCGCGGGCTCCCCTTGAGCGGGTAGGCGCCCTTCGCGCAGATCGAGCGCTCCAGGTCGAAGTAGTCCTGGTCCTCG
>JACQDU010000741.1 GCA_016200955.1 bacterium | reverse complement strand
GAGCGAGGCCCTGCGGGCCTCGCTCGAAAACGTACCCCACGTCCGAACGTTGCATCCTTTACTTCCTGTGAACATCTTTTGGCAAGTGCACGATCTCGAGGCCGTCCTGGACGCGCGTCTGGCAGCTCCGCTGCGTCTTGACCTCGCCCGTCCGGGGATCGCGGAACGTGAAGATGCAGTTGTTGCAGGTCGCGTTCCAGCAGTAGTGTCCGGAGTAGAACCCGAGGACGTCGAGGCAGCCGAGGTACTGCAAGATCCGGATCATGTCCTGGTTCTCGGGGACGAGCTGCCTCGTCCAGCAGACGAGGATCGTGACCTTCTTGGTCCAGGGCTCGAGGACCCCTTCGAGCGGCTCGGGCCGCGGGCTCTCGGGCTGCGGGACGAGGTCGGGCATGACGTGAGCAGCCTACGCAGCGAGGGCCTCCGTTGCTAGCCGATCGCGACGTCCCGCTGGAAAAAGAACGACCGGGAGCCTTCTCACCGGAGCGCCCTCACCGAGAGCTCCTCTCCCAGCTCGATCTCGAGCGCTCCCGTCGAGGCGAGCTCGAGGGGCGAGGAGCCGGCCTCCTCGAGAGCGCGCGAGACGGGGCCGCCTCTCCGGGCGTCGCGGGAGACGACGACGAGAGGCCGCGTCCTCTCGACGAGGGCGCGCAGGGCGACGCTCGCTCGCGCGGGGGCGATGAGGACCTGGGCGTGGAGGCGCGGCTCTTCGACCGACTCGAGGACGCGCGCGAGCGCTCGGCCGCCCGGGTCGTCGAGGACGAGCGCGGCTCGCCCGTTCGCCTCGACGCGGACGATCCGCGCCCCGTCGTCTCCCAGGAGAGAGATGCTGACTCCGGCGGGCAAGCCCGAGAGCTCGCAGGGGCCCTCTGTCCCGTCTTCTCCCTGGAAGAAAGCCAGCGAGATGTCGGGCGAGCGAGGCCCGCCGGAGTCCTTCGCGATGCGAGCGAGCGAGCGCTCGACCGATCGGCCGCCGCCCGAGCCGATGCGGATCGCGCGGCCGTCCTCGAGGAGGAGGAGCGCCGCGAGGCCGCCTCTCCCGGGGAGCAGGACGAGCCTGGGCGCGGGAGCGGCCGTCTCCGGGAGCGGGGCGCCCGGCCTTTCGGGCACGACCTCGAGCCTCGGAGCCTCGAGCGTGCGCGGGAGAACGGCGGCGAGCCAGAACACCGCCGAGACTCCGAGGAGCGCGCGCGTCCTCCTCCTCGGGGCTCCGCCGGATGCGAGCGAGAGCGCGAGCGCCGCGCCTCCGAGAGCGAGCGCCGTCGCGGCCGCGGATGGCCGCGCGAGGTCGAGCGTCGCGAGAGGAACCCGCGAGAGGAGCTCGACCGTCGCGACGAGCGCTCGCGCGGCGAGGCCCGCCACGAGGAGGAGCGGCCTCCCGAGGAGAGGGTGCACCGCTCCGAGGGCCGCTCCTCCGATCCCCGCACCGAGAGCGAGCGTGGCGAGCGGGATCGCCGGGAGGTTCGCGAGCACGACCGCGGGCGCGACCTGCCCGAAGGCGACGAGCACGAGAGGCGCGTGAGCGACGAACGCGGCGAGGGAAGCCGCGCTCTCCCGGCGTAGGCGTCGCGAGAGCCACGCCCGCGCGCGCTGGCTCCTGCTCGCCTCGACCGCGAAGCGGCGGTCGCGCGCGCCCCCCTCGAGCGCCCGCTCGAAGGCCCGCGCGAGCGCGAGGAGGCCGGCCACGGTGCCGAACGAGAGAACGAAGCCGGCTTCCTCGACGCACCGCGGATCGAGCGCGAGCATCGCGCACAGCGAGACGGCGAGCCGGTTCCAGGCGTCTCCTCCCCGCCCCGATGCCCCGGCGACGACGAAGACGATCGCGCCGACCGTCGCCCGCACCGCGCCCGGCCGCGGTCCCGCGAGCGCGACGTAGACGAGGAGCCCGAGCGCGACGATCGCCGCCCTCCCGCGCCCGTCGAGCGGGAGAGCGCGCGCGATCGCCGAGAGGATCGCGGCGAGGATCGCGACGTGGAGCCCCGCGATCACGAGGATGTGCACCGTCCCGGTCGCGACGAACGCGTCGT
>JACQDU010000700.1 GCA_016200955.1 bacterium | reverse complement strand
TGACCTCGGCGAAGATCGCGTAACCGGGCGTCCTGCGGTTCAGGTTCCTGCAGTCGTCGTTGGAGCAGACGTAGAACTGGCAGTTCGCCGTGTTCGGCTCCGACCTCCGCGCCATTCCGACCCGGCCCTTCTCGTGGGAGACTCCGGCCTCGAGCGGGATCGTGTAGTCGAAGGAGCCCATCCCGTCGGACTTGGGGGCTCCTCCCTGGACGACGCCCGCGCCCGCCGAGATGCGGTGGAACGACTTCCCGTCGTACCAGCCGCTCTGCGCGAGGCGCACGAAGTTGAGCACGGAGCAGAGCGCCTGCTTCGGGAAGAAACGGAACGTCATCGTCCCGTGAGTCGTCGTGACCTTCGCGACCGCCTCGGTCTCGCCCTTCGGTCCAGCGAGGACCTTGACCGTCGCCGCGGCCGACTTCTTCGTCACGAGAGCGGCCTGGCTCGAGATCTCGGCCAGGAACTTCTTCTCGGGCGAGGTGCCCGCGTAGACCGCGGTGATCGACCACGTCCCCGCGGCGATCGCCGGGACCTTGAGCGGCTCCTTGAGCTTCGCCTCCTCGCCCGGCTTCAGCTTCACGCGAGCGATCGGCTTGAGCGGGATGTCGCCGAACTTTTCCTCGATGTAGAACTTCGTGTCCCAGCCGGGAGAGGTCGCGTCGTCGAGCTTGATCTCGAGCGAGACGCTCCGCGCGTCGTCCACGAGCTCGAGCAGCTCCGCCTCCTCGGTCCCGGCGTTCTTGACCGTGACGTCGACCTCGATGTTCTCGCCGAGCGCGACCTCGGCCTTGCGGGGAGCGCCCGTGACCTCGAGCTTCGTCTCCGCTCGAGCAGTCGCCGGCACGGAGAGGACGACGGCGGCGACGAGGGTGAGGAGGAGCATGGCTCTCATCGTTACTTGCCCTTCTTCGAGTAGTCGTAGAAGCCCCGACCGCTTTTCTTCCCCATGAAGCCGGACTCGACCATGCGCCGCAAGAGAGGCGGCGGCGCATAGCGCGGGTCCTTGAACTCGGAGGAGAGGACCTCCGCGATCGCGAGAGTCGTGTCGAGGCCCACGAAGTCAAGGAGCTTGATCGGTCCCATCGGCACGCCGCACCCGAGCTCCATGCCCTTGTCCACGTCCTCGGGCGAGGCGACGCCCGCCTCGACGAGCCGCACCGCCTCGCAGAGATAAGGGACGAGGATCACGTTGATCACGAACCCCGGCGTGTCCTTCGCCGTGATCGTCGTCTTCCCGAGAGACTCGATGAACGCCTTGCCCTCGGCGAGCGTCTCGTCGGTCGTCTGGATCCCGAGGACGATCTCGACGAGCTTCATGACCGGCACGGGGTTCATGAAGTGGAGGCCCAGGAAACGCGTGGGATTCCCCGTCGCGGGAGCGAGCGACGACAGCGGGATCGAGCTCGTGTTCGTCGCGAGGAGCGCTTCTCTCCTGACGACCTTCCCGATCTCGGCCCAGATCTCGCGCTTCTGGACGCGGTCCTCGATGATCGCCTCGATCACGACATCGGAGTCCGCGAGATCGGCGACGTTCGTCGTGCCGCGAACGCGAGCGCGCGCGGCGTCGCGGTCTTCCTTCCTGAGCTTGCCTTTCTCGACCGCCGTGCCGAGCGAGCCCTCGAGGCGCTCCAGGCCCTTCTTCAGGAACTGGTCGTTCACCTCGCGGACGACGACCTCGTAGCCCGCCTTCGCGCAGACCTCGACGATCCCCGAGCCCATGAGCCCGCAGCCAAGGATCCCGACCTTCTTGACTTGCATGAGAGACAGCTCCTTCGAGCGAGAAGACGACGACTTGCTTCCTTGCCTAGCAGTCCCGCCACGCGGGCGCGCGCTTCTCGAGGAAGGCGCGACACCCCTCCTCGGCGTCCGCGAGACCCGACACGTCACGCTTGTAGCGCGCGCGCATCGCCTCGAGCGCGACGAACAGCGAACGCTCCGCGAGCGACTCGCGCACGGCGCGCCGCGCGACCCCGAGAGCCGGCCCTGAACGCTCGGCGATCCTCGCCAGGGCGGCACGGCTCTCTGCATCGAACGTCTCGTCCGGGAAGACGCGCTCGACGACCCCGCGTGCGTGCGCCTCGCTTGCGCTCAAGGCTTCTCCCAGGAGGAGCAGCTCGAGCGCTCGCCCGAAGCCCACGCGCCGGGGAAGGAGCGCCGACGCGAAGGGCGCGAAGACGCCGAGCTTGATCTCGGGGCACCCGAAGGCCGCGCGGTCGCTCGAGTAGATGAGGTCGCAGGCGAGGGCAACCTCGAAGCCGCCTCCCAGGCACGCTCCTCGCACGAGCGCGACGACAGGCCGCGGGTGCTGCTCGAGCGCGCGGACGAGCGATGCCATGGCCTCGAGCATCGCGTCGACCTGGCTCCCAGGGAGATGTTCTTCGACGGACGCTCCCGCGGAGAAGGCCTTACCCTCGGCGGCGAGGGCGAGCAGTCGATGCGATGGGCTTGCCGCGAGTCGCTCGATCTCCTGCGCAAGCGAGCGCGCGAGGCTCGTCGTCAGCACGTTGAGCGGCGGCGACGAAAGCACGATCCGCGCGACCTTGCTCGCGGGATCGTGGTCGGTGCGAAAGCCGGGCTCTTTCTTCTCGGACAAGTAAGGGTCTCTCCGGAAGGCCGCGATCTTACGAGGGCCCGCGCGAGGGGGCAAGCGGCCTCGCTCTCTCGGTAGCCACCTATGAGAGAGATGACGGGCCGCGACCACTTCTTGGCTTCCGTCCATGACCGGGAAGGACAGAACGGCCGGCCATGCTGCCCGATGTCTTTGCTCATGGCCCGCGGAACGTGACGCTGGCGGAGCGCGAGATCCACTTCAGAAGAACCCGCGCTCGGCTCCCTTGAGGAACTTCCGGAACTCCTCGAGCGCCTGGACGCCCGTCTTCGTATAGCGCACGCGAGCTTCCTCGAGGAGCGGAGCGATCTTCTCGTGTTGCGGCGAGTCCCCT
>JACQDU010000699.1 GCA_016200955.1 bacterium | reverse complement strand
CTTCGTCGCGGCGCTCGCGCGTGCCTGAGCCGCTCCGCCGCGCGCTCGCCTGGAACGTCGACTTCGAGGACGAGATCGCCGGGAGAGCGCCCTCGCGTCCGCTTCCTCCCATGACCCTCGCGAAGCTCTCGTCGCGCTTTCTCTTCCTGGGAGACAAGAACGACACGCTCCTCGCGAGCTTCGAGCTGCCGGAAGACTTCCGGAGGAGCTTCGCCGACCGCGGGATCGAGCTCCCGCGCGTGGCGCCGTCGCTCACGGGAGGAGACCACGAGCTCGTGCCCTGGGGAGCGGCGCCGTCTCTCGTCGATCTCGCGAAGAAGGTCGGCGCGCGCTACGAGCCGCCTCACGTCGATGCAGTGAGAAAGGCGAACTCGAAGGCGTTCGCCCACGAGCTGGCGACGCGCCTCGGCCTCGATCCTCCGGGAGCCGTGCTCCGCTCGCGCGAGGAGGTCGAGGCCAGGCTCGCCGCCTTCCGCGAACGCGAGCTCTGGGTCGTGAAGCGTGCCTTCGGCTTCGCGGGGCGAGGCCACCTCCTCGGGCGCGGGCCGTCTCTCCCGGGAAACGGGAAGGGCTGGCTCGAGAGCGCGTTCTCCCGGGGAGACCCGGTCGTGCTCGAGCCCTGGCTCGAGCGGGAGGGGGACCTCTCGGCGCACTTCACCGTCCTGCGCGACGGGAAGGTGAGCTTCCTGGGAGTCGTCGAGATGCTCTGCGCGAAGAACGGCTGCTACCTCGGGAACCGGATCGGCGCGCTCGCCCTCGAGGCGAGCTTCCGCGACGAGCTGGAGAGGGTCGCGCTCCGCGCGGGCGCCGAGCTCGCGCGCGAGGGCTACTTCGGGCCCGCGGGGATCGACGCCTTCGTCTCGGGCGGGCGGCTCCGCGCTCTCGTCGAGGTCAACGCGCGCCACAGCATGGGCCGGATCGCTCTCTCGCTCTCGCGGCTGCTACCGGAAGGAGGCGCCGGCTCGTGGCTCGTCTTGAAGCGGCGGCCGCGCGAGGCCGAGGGCGGGATCGTGACCGATCCCTTTCCCGACGAGCCGGGTCCGCTCACGGCGCTCGTCGTGGCGAGGAGCCGGGAAGAGCTCCTGGAGATCGAGGAGCGCGTGCGAGCGCGTGAAGGGCCGTAGCCTCGGGCAAGCTCGAGCGTCCCCCTCCCCGGCCCTCCCCCTTAGGGGGAGGGAGGATTCCAGGGAGATGCTCCCTTCGGGGGAAGGAGGATTCCCGGAGATGCTCCCTTCGGGGGAGGGAGGATTCCCCATGTGGCCGGCCCTACCGCGCCGCGCCGCGCGCACGTATCATCGACTCCCGTGCAAGAGTACCGGGAGTATTACCGCGAGGAGAACTCCTCCGCCTCGACCGGGAGCTGGCTCCCGGGAGTCAAGTGGCTCCTCATTGCGAACGTGCTCGTCTACCTCGCGGCGTTCATAGCGTCCAAGGTCGCGGGAGGCTGGGCGGTCCCCGAGATCTACGGGGCGCTCGGCTTCGACCCGCGGCTCGCGATCTCGGGGCGCGCGTGGCAGGTCGTGACGTACGCGTTCCTCCACGACCTCGCCGACCCGTTCCACATGGTCGTCTCGCTCTACCTCGTGTGGGTCGCGGGCCGGGCGCTCGAGCCCGCTCACGGGACGCGGAGCTTCCTCCAGCTCTACTTCCTGGGAGTCGTCGCGGGAGCCGGGGCGTGCGCGGCCACGTCGTTCTTGCTGAAAGAGCCGCTCCTCGCGCCCATGATCGGCGCGTCGGTCGCGGCGGTGACCGTCGCGGTGGCGTTCCTCGTCGAGAATCCCGAGGAGCAGGTGCCGGTCTTCCTCCTGTTCGACGTGAGAGCGTGGGCGGGAGTCGCGTTCATGGTCGCGATCGACCTCGTCCTCGTCGTTCACGCCGGGCAGCGGCCCCTGTTCGTCGCGGCCTGCCACTTGACGGGAGCCGCGCTCGGCCTCGCGTGGGTGCGCGTCTCGCGCGCCGCGCCCTCGCGCGAGCGCGAGCCCGCGGAGCCGCGCGCTTTCTTCGAGAGCGGCGAGCCTCGCGACGAGCTCGAGGAAGATCTCGACCTCGTCCTCCGCAAGGTGCACGAGCAAGGCATGGAGAAGCTCACGCGGGACGAGAAGGCGATCCTCGACCGCGCCTCGCGGCACTACCGGAACAGGAAGTGATGCGAGCCGAGCGAGCAGCGGGACGCGGAGCGCGAAGCGCGGAGCGGCCCATCGCGGGCGGGCACCGTGCGCGGCGCGGCGCGCGAGCGACGCGCCGCGGAATACGGGGGGGCGCGCGCAGCGCCCTTAGGGTGCATTGATGCGAGCGGAGCTAGCAGCGGGACGCGGAGCGCGAAGCGCGGAG
>JACQDU010000006.1 GCA_016200955.1 bacterium | reverse complement strand
GAGGTAGCGTGCCTCGTCGAGCGTCTCCCAGCGCTCGACGCAGTCGCCGTCTCCATCCTCGACCTCGTGGTGGAGCGAGGCCTTGCGCATACGGTAGTCGCGGACCATCGCGGACTGCGCGTCGATGAGCGACGCGACCTTGTGGTCGATGATCCGCTGCACGAAGGTCACTTCCTTCGCGAATGCCGGGTAGAACTTCGGGAAGCGCTTGAGGAGATCGATCACCAGCTCCTGCTCGAGGTCGTCCTGGTCCGCGGCCGTGAAGCGCCCGCTGCGGACGAGCTCCCTCGCCCGCGTCCGGATGAGCTTCACGGCGTAGTCCCCGAGCCCCGGGTAAGTGTTCTCGACCGGCCGTCTCATGGGCGCGGTTCGCGCGCGGGCTTCTCGCCGTGCCGGAGCTGGCTCAGAAAGTGCTGGACCGCCGGGTGCGGCGACGCGCGGTTCGGCGGCGCAGGGGGCGTCTTCGGCTCCTCCGCCTCGAGGCACTCGAAGATGCGCTGCCGCAGAAGGTCGAGGTTGCGCATGAGGCGCCAGATGAACTCGTCCTCGACATCGTAGGTCGCGATGAGCCCGCCGATGAGGAGCGCCGCCTCCTCGAAGAGCTCTCCAATGAGCGCGCGAACCTCTTTGTGCTCCATGACTTGCCTCCATCCGGCCACGGCGCTTCGCTCGTTGGACCCGGCGACGTCGCGGCCATCCGGATCGAGAATGCCGGTCTTTTTCGTCCGGGGGACAAAGCCTCCAAGAGGCGCTTCTTCGCCGTCTCGTAGGCCAGCCCGCACTCGCGGGCGTACTCCTTAAGTTCGCGACCGTAGATGCGCGTCGTGGTGATGAGGTGCCGCTCGAGGTCGGAGATGAGCCCCTCCTCGACGGCCTGGTCGCAGGCCCGCTTGAGGATCTCGGCCGGCTCCTCGGCCTCGGGCGTCACGGCCGGCGGGTCGAGCGCCGTCATGTCGGGCGGAGGCGAGGCGTGCCCGTCTCCCCGTGCTCTCGCCGCGCGCCGAAGCGTGCGAAGGAGTTGCTGGTGCCGCGAGCGTTCGCGCAGAGCCGCGCAGAGCCGCTTCAGCGTGTCGAGCTTCAAGTTCTGCGCGACCCGCGAGGGGCGCTTCGCGACCGGGTAGTGCCACGCCGTCTTGAGGAAGGCCCAGTGCACCTCGCCCCAGAGATCCTCGAAGTCCGTGACCTCCGCCCGCTTCGAGCTGAAGATGGCAACGAGGGCGGGCCAAAGGATGAGGAGAAGGAGGCCGCCGAGCGGCGCGCGCCGGGGTCCGCCCGCCTGGTAGGCCCGAAGCAGCGCGCAAAGCGCCGCGTCCTTCCGGGCATACTCCTCGGACGGTGTCTGAAGGAACTCGACCAGCGTTGAAGGCCGATCGAATCGCGCGAGCGCCTCCTCGCCCTGGAACGTCGCCTTGAAGTGCGCTCCGAACTCCTTCCCGAAGACCTCGCGCTCGAGGTCCTCGCGCGTCCTGTCGAGGAGCACGCAAGGCCTGGCCTTCCTGGCCGGGCGGTCGCGAGCCTCGACTGGCCGTCTACGGCGTCATCCGCCTCGCGGTTGTTGAATGTGAGCTAACGGTCGCGCGCTCCGGCACAGGCCGTCGCTCACTGCCTTCCGGTCGCGCCGTGGTGCTGGACTCGATGCCAGGGAGGGGAGGCGAGGAGCGGAGGGATTATGCGTGGCCCAAGTAGACCATCGCGAAGTTCAGCGCATGGCCGGTCCAGTCGCGAGCATCCATGACGATGTTCGGGCGCCCGATCGGACCCTGCGCATCAATGGGGCCGGACCTCCCGAACAGCTCCGGTCGGACCCCGCCGGCCTGGATATCGCCGGCTCTTCGGCCTGTTCCGCGCGCTCGCGCCTCCACGACGGAATTCCGTGGGCACGATGTCCCCTGACGCTCGCGCCTAGGCATTCTCTTCCGGATCGAGGACTCGGAGGGGGCCATGCGGGTACGAGAAGCACTCACGCCCGATGAGCGCAGAGCGAAGGTGGCGGAGATCCTGGCGAGGGGGATCGCCCGGCTCGCGGCCGAGAAGGCCGCCAGTCGGCGCAAGGCTCGAAAGGACGCGGAGCTTGGCGCGGCGAAGTATTCGCGCGAAGCGCCACAGATATGACTTGAGCGGATGCCGCGAGAGGCGGCTCTATGCTCTCGCGGCGTTCACCGTTCCGCCCTCGTTCCGCCGGCGCCACGGTTCGCGCGGTTGCGAACCGACGGTCGAACGAGAGGGGAAGAGGCGCCGACCGAGGGAACGAGCGATGGAGATATCGATCCTGGCCGAGCCGGCGCATCGAAAGCCCAACGGGACGGAGCTGGCCCGCGACCCGCGCTTGCCAGCGGTCGGCTCCGTGCTCAAACGCGACTACCGCGGCAAGACCTACCGGGTGCTCGTCACCGACGACGGCTTCATGTTCGACGGCCGGCGCTGCGCCTCGCTCTCGGCGATCGCGAAGGAGATCACAGGGACGGCCTGGAACGGCTTCCTCTTTTTCACCCGTGCGCTGGGGCTCAAGAACCGGCGCGAGGCGGCGGCGTAGCCATGGCCAGGGACGAAAGCAGCGGTCCGAAGAAGAAGGCCAGCTGCGCAATCTACACCCGCAAGTCCACGGACGAGGGGCTCGACCAGGACTTCAACTCCCTCGACGCGCAACGAGAGGCGGGTGAAGCGTACGTCCAGAGCCAGCGGCACGAGGGCTGGGTCTGCCTCACCGAGCGCTACGACGACGGCGGCTTCAGCGGCGCGAACATGGACCGACCGGCGCTCGCGCGGCTCCTCGCGGATGTCGAGGCCGGCCGCGTCGACATCATCGTCGTCTACAAGGTCGACCGACTCTCGCGAAGCCTCATCGACTTCGCCCGCATCGTCGAGGTCTTCGACCGCCGCCAGGTCTCCTTCGTCTCGGTGACGCAGCAGTTCAACACCGGGACCTCGCTCGGGCGCCTCGTCCTCAACATGCTCCTCTCGTTCGCCCAGTTTGAACGAGAGCTGATCGCCGAGCGGACGCGCGACAAGATGTCGGCCGCGCGCAAGAAGGGGAAGTGGGTCGGCGGCACGCCCTTCCTCGGGTACGACCTCGCCGAGAAGGGCGGGAAGCTCGTCGTGAACGAGGCCGAGGCCGCGCAGGTCCGCGAGATCTTCGCCCTCTATCTGCGCGAGGGCTCGCTCCTCGCCACGGCGGAGAAGATCAACGAGCGCGGCTGGCGCACGAAGTCCTGGGTGACCCGGAAGGGCGCGCGGCGCGAGGGCAACTTCTGGACGAAGGAGCACCTGCGGCGACTCGTCACGAACCCGGCGTACATCGGCCGCGTCGCGTATCAGGGCCAGGTCTACCCGGCCGAGCACGCCCCGAGCGTGGATGCGGAGACGTTCGCGAGCGTCCAGGAGTTCGTCGCCGAGGGGCGGCGGGACGGCCTCGGCCGCCCGCGGAACTCCTTCGGCTACCTCCTCCGGGGCCTCGTCCGCTGCGCCGCCTGCGGCTCGTCAATGAGCCCGGCCACGACCTGCAAGCGCGGCGCCGACTACCGTTACTATGCCTGCGTCAAGGCGAAGAAGCGCGGGACCTCGGCCTGCCCCGTGCGCTCCATGCCCGCCGACGAGCTCGAGCGCTTCGTCGTCGATCGGTTGAAGAGCCTCTCCCGCGACCCCCAGCTGATCACCGAGACCATCGCGAAGGCCACGGCCGGCGCGAGGGAGCGGCTCCCGGCGTTGCGACAGGAGGAGCGGACGCTCGCCGTCGACCACCAGCGCGTCCGCGAGGAAGCGCGGACCCTTCTCTCGGCCCTGGCCGCGCAGGCTTGCGGCGACGGCCGGCTCGCCTCGGAGCGGCTCGGCGAGCTCGACCAGCGCGCCGCGCAGATTGACCGGCGCCGCACCGAGATCCGCGACGAGATCGCCGAGCTCACGCGCACGCTCGTCGAAGAGGAGGACGCCCGCGCCGCGCTCTCGCTCTTCAGCCCGGTCTGGGAGACGCTCGAGCCGCGCGAGCGGGCGCGCATCGTCCAGCTCATGATCGAGCACGTCGAGCTCGACGGCGTGAAGGGCGAGATCGCGCTGACGTTCCACCCGCTCGGGATCAGCACGCTGGCCGATGAGGTCGCGGGCCGGCGATCGGCCGAGGAGACCGAGCAAGGCGTCCCGGAGGTCATCGAGGCATGAACGAGAACGGACGCGTCACGGTCCACTACACCTTCCATCGGGCGTGCCCGTCGAAGCGCGTCCGCATCCGTGAGGGCGCGGCGCCCGCGCCCCCGCCCGAGGGCTCCGTCCCGCGGATCGCGCGGCTCCTTGCGCTCGCGCATCACTACAATGGCCTCATCGAGCGCGGCGAAGTCGCCGGGTACGCCGAGCTCGCGCGGCTCACCCGCGTCACGCGCGCACGGATCACGCAGGTCATGAACCTCCTCTACCTTGCGCCCGACATCCAGGAGGAGATCCTCGACCTCCCGCGGACCAAGAAGGGCGACGATCCGATCTGCGAGCGGCAGCTGCGGAAGATCGTGAGGGTCGTCGAGTGGGACCAGCAGCGGGCGGCGTGGAGAGA
>JACQDU010000005.1 GCA_016200955.1 bacterium | reverse complement strand
GGACGTTGGTCTTCCCGCGGCGAGAAGAGGCGTCATGGTCTGCCACGCCTCGAGGCGTGGCGTTAGGTTCGGGCGGAGACGAGGCGCGGTGATTTTCACCGCGGCGCGCTGCCGCTCGCCTGGGATCCTCGCCATGAAGCGCGCCGGGGCGAAGGACTACGCGCTCCTCCTCGTCTTCACCGCGAGCTCCGTCGCGCTCGGGGCCTGGCTCGCGAAGAAGAACGACGCCTCGAGGAACGGTCTCCCGGTCGGGATGACGCGGGACGAGAAGGGCGAGCTTCTCTGGGAGAAGGACGGAGCTCCCATGGCGCTCGTCTCCGAGGGCCCCTTCGTCATGGGAGCCGAGACGACGAGCTCGACCGAGGACGCGGAGGCCATGCCCGCCCACGAGGAGCGCACGGAGGCTTTCTTCATCGACCGCTTCGAGGTCACGAACGGCCGCTACGCTCGCTTCCTCTCATCGATCGCGAGGGTCGGCCACGTCCTGTGCCCGGGAGACGAGCCCAGGGAAAAGGACCACCGCCCGCTCGACTGGGGCACCGCCGCTTACACCGAGCGCTCCGCGGGCGACGACCGACCCGTCGCGGGAGTCGACTGGCACGACGCGCGCGCTTACGCCGCCTGGGCCGGGAAGCGCCTTCCCACCGAGGTCGAGTGGGAGAAGGCCGCCCGCGGCACCGACGCGCGACCGTTCCCGTGGGGGACCTCGCAGCCTCGCTCCCGGGGAGCGAGCGGCGTGAGCTCGCGCGACGAGCTCGGGGTCTTCCGCGCGAACTGGCGCGACGATGCCGACGGCTTCCTCTACGCGGCCCCGGTCGGGAGCTTTCCCGACGGAGCTTCTCCCTGGGGCTGCCAGGACATGGCGGGGAACGTCTGGGAGTGGACCGAGAGCGCCTTCGACCTCTACCCGGGAGCTCCCGCTTTCCTCGAGGCCCGCTACCCTCGCGCCACGCGCTCGCGCGAGCGCGTCTTCCGCGGCGGGTCGTTCGACCAGTCCACCATGGACCTCCAGACGACGCACCGCCACCACGCACCTCCCGAGACGCGGCGGATCGACTTCGGCTTCCGCTGCGCCGTGAGCGCCTGGCCCTAGGAGCGTGTTGACCTAAGCCCAATGCAGAGGGTTAGGCCGCAAGTAGCTGCTGGCCAGCTTGCTAGCCGATCGCGACGGAGTGCCGGAGTGTTTGGGAGGATTCGGAGGCGAACACGGAATAACAACACGGAATGAGGAACAGGAAACAGCGAATGAAGGGCGACGACATTGCGGACCGGCTTCTCGAGTTTTCGGCGCAGGTGCTTCTCATCGTGGGCGAGCTCCCGGCCAACGGCGCCGGGAAGCACGTGGCTCGGCAGCTGACGCGCGCCGGAACCTCGGGAGGGGCGAACTACGAGGAGGCACGTGCGGCCGAGAGCCGGGCCGACTTCGCCCACACGCAGAGGGTACGGAGTTGGCAGCGATCTTGAAGGCTTCAGCGAGAACGGCTCGCGCCAGGGCGGAGTCGTCGCCCTGATTCTCCGTTTCCTGTTCCCTGTTTTCTGTTGTTATTCCGTGTTCCATGGTTCGCCTTGCCTTATCCCTCTGGCATTGCCGCTAGGTTCATTCGACGAGCTTGATCCGGCCCGGGTTCTCCTTCGTGACATCGCCGATCACGGCGTGCGCGGGCGTCTCCCGCGCCTCGAGGTCGCGGAGGACCGCGTCGACCTTGTCCTTCGGGACCGCCGCGAGGAGGCCGCCCGAGGTCTGCGCGTCGAACGCGATCCTCACGCGCCTCTCGTCGAGGGGAGGCTTCGAGTCCACGTGAGCCGCCGCGTTCGTCTGGTTGTCGAGCGAGCCGCCAGAGAGCTTGTGCTTCGCGAGGTCGAGCGCGAGGTCGAGCACCGGGAGCGCTCCGAGCCGGATCGTGAAGCCCACGTTGCTCCCCTGCGCGAACGTGAGCGCGTGGCCGATCAGGCCGAAGCCCGTCACGTCCGTCGAGGCCTTCACTCCGTGCTTCGTGAGGACCAGGGACGCGGCGGCGTTGAGCGTCTCCATGGAGCGGATCGCTTGCTGGACGCCGGCGTCGTCCTCGGTCACCTTCCCCGCCTTGAGCGCGTTCGCGATGAGGCCGGTCCCGAGGGGCTTCGTGAGGATGAGCACGTCGCCGGGCTTCGCCGCCTCCTTCGTCCGGAGGTCTCTCCTCGCGACGATCCCCGTCACGGAGAGCCCGTACTTGAGCTCCGGATCCTTGACCGAGTGACCGCCGACGATGAGAGCGCCGGCCTCTCGCACCTTCTCGTCGCCGCCCCTGAGGATCAGGACGAGGTCCTCGATCGGGAGCGTGCCTTCGGGGAAGCACACCAGCGCGAGCGCGGTGAGAGGCCGTCCTCCCATGGCGTAGACGTCCGAGAGCGAGTTCGCCGCGGCGATCCTCCCGTAGCTCCTCGGGTCGTCGACGATCGGCGTGAAGAAGTCGACGGTCTGCACGAGAGCGCGCTGGTCGTCCTCGGCGAGCTTCTCGTCTCCCGGGATACGGAAGACGGCGGCGTCCGCGGCGTGCTCGACGCCGACCCAGAGATCGGCCGACCGGGCGATCTCGGGGAGCTCCTTGAGCACTTGCCCCAGGACCTGGGGCGAGAGCTTCGACGCTCAACCGCCGCAGGCGACGGTCTCGGTCAGCCTCTTTCCTTTTCTGAGCCAGCCCATGGGGAAGAGCTTCGCACGAGCAGCAGGGGAAACAAGGGGAGACGGAAGGAGCCCCTCAGCTCCAGGTCTTCCCGAGGCGCCCGACGAACACGAAGAACCCGGCGGAGCCCATGATCCCGACGAGGAGGCCGAGCGCGATCGCCACCTTCGCTCGCCCCGCTCCCGGGATCTCCTCCTTGGGGCGGTCCCGGATCTCTCGGAGCGCGAGGAAGCCCATGATCGCTCCCACGAAGCCCGCGGGAGGGAGGAGGACGCTCATCATCGAGATGAGGAGAGCCTTCCTCGCTTGCCTCGCGACGGCCGTCGCCGGCATGAGGTCGCCCCAGCTCCCCTCCGAGGGAGGATCGACGGGCGCGAGCGTCTCGCTCGCCGCCGCGCGAGGGTCCGCGGCGTCGGCGATCGGCGTCGGTTCTTCCTTGCGCGGGAGCGCGGCCGAGATCGCCTTGATCGCCTTCGATGCGTCCTTGAGCGCGACCTTGACCGGGAGCTCGGCCTTCGGGTCCACGGAGAAGATCGCGTCGATCGCCTGGTCGGGCAGGTCACAGGCGACGCCCGCCTCCTCGAGCGCCGCGCGCGCGCGCCGCGCCTCGTCCGCCGAGGTCGCGCGGTGGATCGCGACCTTGTCGTCTCCTCCGCCGGGACGGTCGGTGTGGATCGCCACGCGTCAGTCGCCTTCCGCCGGGAAGGGGTCGGACTGGAGCCGGACGTCGAGGACCCTCCAGACGTCGCCCTCCTGGACGACGATGAACTTGCAGTTGAGCTTGCCGGCTTCCGTGACCGCCATGCCGACGAGCCGCACGCGTCCCCCAGCCATCCTGCGCTGGAGGAAGCTCACGTCGCTCACCTTGTAGATCGCGGCGTGCTTCGCGATCTCCTGCTCGAGGTCGTCCTTCGTGTACATCTTCTTGAATTCGGCGGAGCACAGCTCGTAAGCACCCGCGGCGTCGCCCTCGGTCGTGTGCTTGAGGAACTCGCGCGCGGCCTGCGCCGCCGGCTCCGTCTGCTTGTAGGCGGTCAGAGCGATCCCTCCGCCCAGGAGCACGACGCCCGCGAAGATGGCGGCCGCCACGAAGACGCACGCGCAGCATCCGGCGATGATCCACTTGGCGCTCGAGCCGGGCTTCCTCTGGATGTCGATCTGGTTCGGGTCGTCTCCCACGAAGCCTCCTCTTGCCAAGAGTCCTCTCGGATCGCGCGCGAGCTCTCCGGCGTCCTAGGCCGTCCCGGGAGGCTTCTTGGCCTTCGTCTCGGGGTGATAGAAGAACCGCTCGGCCCGCTTGGGGTTGGCCTTGTAGAGGTCGATGAGCTTTCCGTGATCGCTCGTGAGCTGCTCGCGCAAGGCGGTCTTCGCCGCATCGGCCTTCGCATGGGCGACGTCCGTCGCCTTCTTCGCGCTCTCGTGCGCCTTGGCCGCGTCGTCGAGCGTCTTGGACGCGGCGTCGAGCTTGGGCAGGAACTCCTTGGCGACCAGGGAGTGCTCCCACTTCTTCTCCGCCAGGCGGCCCTTCACCCGCGCGAGCGGCTTCGCTTCCTTGGCTCCACGAGGCGCGACCTCCTCTCCGAGCCCGTCGGGGAAGAGGGCCTTCGTGATCGCGAGCTTGGGGTCCGCCCGGTCCGCCTTCTCGGCGGCGCCGTGGAGGTCCCGGAGGAGGTCGTCGGTCTCGTTGTCGGCGAGGAGGACGTCCGCCAGGCTGTCCATCTCGTCTTCCTCTGCGTCGTCCCACTCCCGGTCCGTCTCTTTGACCTTCTTCATGAGAGGGGTCGTCGCCTCGGCGAGGGGCTTCGTGTCCGGGTAGCGCTTGCAGGCACGGACGTGGAAGCGGGCGGCGCGGCGGTGGGCCTGCGCGCTCGCGGTCGATTCGATCTGCTTCATGTGGAGAGGCGCCTCCCTCGTTTCCGGGCGGCGAGTCTAGGAGCGGGAACGGCGTCCGTCAACGGCCCGGCGCGCGTAACTCCTTGAAAAAAGGGGCTCGCCGGCCGTCGAACGGGCCGGCGGCGGCCCGGAGGTTCATTCGACGCGCGTCGAACGGGCCGGATGCCGGCCGGAGGTGCGTTCGACGGGCGTCGAACGGGCCGGATGCCGGCCGGAGGTGCGTTCGACGGGCGTCCAAGGGGCCGGGCGCCTCGGGGACGTGCGTTCGACGGGCGTCGAATGTTCCCGGAAGTCGCGACGAAGGCCGTTCGACGGTCGTCGAGCATGCCGGCGAGAGGGCGCGGGCGGACTCTCCGGTCATCGAGAGGAGCTCGGTCCGGGTGGCGGCACGTTCGACGAGCGCCGGCCCTCGAAGAAGTTCTCTCCGCGCCTTCCGCGGGAAGGGTCGGCAGGAGTCGTAGGAATGCTGACGATGCTTCGGTGTCCTGGAACGGGCCAACCACGCCGACTACAGTGGATCCGGGATTCGGGGCTCTCCGGCGTGCGGGTGCCGAGGAGCTTCGGAGAGGCAGGGGAACATGCGAAGGGGCCGGAGAGTGTTCGTCGCCTCGGCGTTCGCCATCCTCGCCGCGTGGGCCGTGCTGCTCGCGAGCCCGGGGAGCGCGCCCAAGGCATCGCCTTATGCCGTGAAGGTCAAGCTCGTCGCCGTTCCGCCCTCGGTCGATCCACCGGGCGTGCCCATGTCCGCTTCGGGCCTCACGTCATCGGGAACGACGTCCTCCGGCCTTCCGCCGCTCCCTGCGCTCCCCTATCTCGCGGTAGCCGACGCGGACACGTGGTTCACCGTCGCGCCGATCGCGACCGCCGCGCCTGGCCCGTTGATCACGGCCGATCTCTTCTTCAAGGGGTCCGTCATCTTCTACACCGTATCGGTCGTGCCGAAGCCGCCATCTCCCGTGACGGTGACGGTGACGACCAGCTCGGAGCTCATCGTCATCAACACCACGCCGACCGAGCCGTTCCCGCCGCCGCTCCCCGTGCTCATGCCCGCCCCGCCGCCGCCCTTCTCGAGCACCATGCTCAACCTTCCATCTCCCTTCCCGCCGTCGGGGTTCCCGACGACGTTCTCCGCGACCACGGACCCGGGAACCGGCTCCGTCACCTTCTGGATCTACGCGATCAAAGGCTCCAGCTTCCCGAAGGCGGCGTCGATCACGAGCACGCTCTCGGGCTCGCTGCCCCCGCCGCCTCCCGTGATCGCGACCGTCGTCGAGGTGCCGGCGGCTCCACTCCTGGTCGGCTCGACTCCCGCGCCCACGGCCACGAGACCGTTCGCGATCGGAGACACGGTCACCTTCTCGGCGACAACGACGGTGGGCCATCCGGCGTTCTTGCCCCTGATCGCCTGGACGGTCAACCGCGCCGACGGCAAGGCGTTCAAGCCGCCCGTGGTCGTCGTACAGGATCCCTTCGCCGGGACGATCACGGTGAAGTTCAAGGCCCCCGGCACCTACCTCGTAAACGCGAGCGCCGGGTTCATCCTCGACCCGAGCCACGCGACGTCGATCGATGTCGCTTACGCAGCGGAGCTCCGCGACGAGGAGGGCGAGATCGACGCGGACCCGGATTCCCGCGACGCGAGCGGCATCTTCAAGCCGTCCGTGAAAGCGAAGCTGAACGGCGTCGCCTTGGACCCCGCCCGGTATCTGTTCTCGGACATTCCCGGGAAGGTGGGAGTCGTCGGCCAGCGGGTCAGCATCAAGCTCGAGAACATCGAGGTCCTGTCGGGACCCAACGTCTTCGACTTCGCGGCGACCGATGTGGCGGGGAACCCGCTCGGCGGGGAAACGACGCTGACCTACGACTTCGGGCATTGAGGGGTGCGACGATGAGAGAAGTGAGCATGACCCGACACAGGCTCGCCTTCGCGGCCACGATCGCCGCGCTTCTCGCCCTCGTCCTCGCCCCGGGCGCCTCCGGGGACGATCCGAAGAAGCCTCGGCGCAGCCGGGACGAGCTGCTCGCGCAGATCGGTGGTCAGGACCGCGAGGCCAGGCGGAAGGCTTTCCTGGAAGCGCTCGAGCAGCCGGCGGTGACCGAGGACGACTGGCTCGGTCTCCTGGACAGGAGCTACACGACGGTCGACGAGCAGGAGGAGGCGAAGTCGTTCGCCGCGCGCGCGCTCTTCGAGTGCGGGACGACGAAGTCCTTCCCGCGGCTCCGGAAGCTCCTGGACGAGGTGCCCCAGGTCGTCCGCGAGGAGAAAGGCAAGAAGGTCGCGGTCCACGATTACCTCTACTGGGCCGGATACGCGTGCCACAAGCTCGCGCTCCGGCTGACGGGGGAAGCGCTGGACAAGCACCTCGGGCCGCTCGACCCGAAGCAGCGAGCGGAGGCGCTCCTCGACCTCTGGGTCGAGGGTGAGAAGAGCTATGCCCGGTTCAAGGTCGAGGG
>JACQDU010000004.1 GCA_016200955.1 bacterium | reverse complement strand
GAGCGCTCGCAGCGAGCTGAGCGCATCGACGCGGAGCCCGGCGCGCTCGACGGGGTCCCAGAGCTTCCACCGCGTGAAGATCCAGGGCTTGAGCTCGCCCGTCTCCATGTCGAACGGGAGGTCGAAGTTCACGGGGAGCCCTCGCTCCGGGTTCGGCGAGTAGGCCTGCGCCATGGCGACCACGTTCACGAGGAAGCCGTCGTCCTTGTCCTTCACCTCGAGCTTCGGGAACTCCCGGAGGAACTTCTCGAGGCCGCCCCTCTTCCGGACGTCTCTCACGAACTTCGGGAAGTCCTGCCCGTAGCAGTGCTCGAAGTAGCAGTCGCCCGAGTGAGACCCGCAGCCCGAGAACACCTGCGGATGCTCCATGGCGAGGATGAGCGCCCCGTAGCCTCCGCTCGACTTCCCGAGCACGGCGCGCGCGTCGCGGTCAGGGATCGTGCGGAATCGTCGGTCGACTTCGGGGACGAGCTCCTTCACGATGTGCGACATGTAGTCGCCCGTCGCGGGCGAGTCGAGGAACTGGCTCCCTCCGTACTTCGTCGAGCAGTCGGGGAAGACGGCGATCACGGGCGGCATGCCCTCCGCGATGAGCCGGTCGAGCCTGTCGGGCGCCAGCGCCTCGTCGAACGGAGGCACGTTGAGCAGCATGCGGCCGGTCCCCGTGAACCCCACGAGCACGTAGACGACGGGGAAGCGGCGGTCGGCGCTCGCGGCGTAATGGGGCGGCAGGTACACCGGAATCTCGCGGAGAGCGGGATCGCCGAGCGGGTTCTTCTTCAGGAGCTCGCTCTCGAAGTTGAGGACCGTCACCTCGCCGCGCGCCATGGGTCACCTCCGCCCTTCGGGGAAGGCGCCCATGTTAGCGGCTTCCGCTCGGAACGGGAGCGGTCGTCGCGCTCGAGTCGGGAGAGGCCACGTCCTCGCTCTCGGGGCGCTCTCCCGGACGATCGGTGAGGAGGTACCCGGGAGCTCCCGCGAGGAGGACGAACGGGCCTCCGAGGATGAGCCCGGGCGCGAGCGCGAACCAGACCGCCGTCTCGTCGTGGAGGAGGAGCAGCAGCGGGCCCGAGACCGGGAGCCAGGCGATCACGGCGGGAAAGACGAAGATCCCGATCGAGACCTTGACCGGCACCGTGACCGCCGCGCTCTCGCGGGGGTCCATGAGGTGCTTCGCGTAGAGCCTGAGCGAGTCGCACGCCGGCAGCGCGAGCGCGAGAGCGAGCGCGAGGAGGCGCACGCGGCGGCCTCTCCTGGCCGCTGCCTCGCCCGGTTCGCGGAGCGCGAAGCGCGGAGCGAAAACCATCCGCTCTAGACGTCGAAACCACCTGCTCTGGCCCGAGACGCCCCGGCCACTTCCAGGAACCCCATCAGCCTCGGGGCTGCGGCCGCCGCGCTCTCGGGACACGCTCAGAACTGGATGAGGACTCCCCCGAAGGGCCCGTCGCTCTTCCAGGTCGCGTACTTGAAGGTCCGTTCGTTCGCTCGCTCGATCTCGTTGTACTCGAAGCGGTACCCGGCCATGAGGCCTATGAAGTTGCTGAAGACGATCGCGATGCCGCCCTCCGCCTCGAACGAGACGGCGTAGTACTCCTTCGAGCCCGACTCGTTCTCCCAGTCGATGCCGCCCACGCGCGCGCGCGCGAATATCTCGAAGTAGCTCCCGGACCCGAAGTGGATCGGGCGGATCGCGCCTCCCAGGCCGAGCATGGGCAGGATCGCCTCGACGGTCTGGCTGTCCTGGTTCGCCGGGAAGGAGAAGTTGGGAAGAGGGCGCGGGGCCGGGGCGGGGAACGGGAACCCCGACATGGTCGGGGCGAACCGCGAGGTCCCCTGGATCTTGACGTCCGACCAGAGGTAGCGCGCTCCCAGGAACACGTCGAGCTGGCCCATCTCGCAGTTGATCGGGTGCACGACGAGGCTCAGGTCGACGCTCGTGAACTCGAACTTCGCCTTCAGGAACTCGTTCTGGAAGAAGCTCGCGCGGCCGAACGTGAAGTTCGACGCCGAGTTCCCCTCGCGGCGGAAGACCGCGTTCCGGCCCGCTCCCTCGATCGAGAACATGTCGCCCAGGTCGATCCAGGCCCGGTAAGTCTGGGTCTGCGCGTACTCCCAGTCGGTCTTGAAGTCGTGGCTCCCATCATCGAGGTTGAGGTTCGCGACGGGGCCTCCCGCCTTTCCCTTAGAGACGGAGACATCGTAGAGCCGCGCCATCCAGTGCGCGCCCATCGCCCCCAGGCGGAACCGGAAGCGTCCCGCGTCCGTGTCCCCGCCCTCGACGGCGAGCGGCGCCTCCGCGGGCGGGCGGTTCGGCGCGAGGTCCTCGTGCGGGTGAGGCGGCGGCGGCTCGTTCGGGTCGCCGTGAGTGCGGCTGAGGGTCTCGTCGAGCTCGCGGTCGAGGTCGGCCTGAGACTTGTCGGGAGCTGCGCGGCGACCTCCGCCGGCGTCCTGCGCCCGGACGACGCCCGGAAGGAGCAGACCGAGAGGCACCGAGACGGCGGCCGCGGCCGCAAGGCGGAACGTGTGATTCATGGTTCCCCCAGTGAAGCTTGACCGCAAAGGCTTCCCACCAAAGTAGCATCGCCGTGCGCCCGCTTCAAAGGCGAGAGGGCGGAATGTACCGAAAAATTGGCCGCGGCTCCTACGGCGGTGCGGGCTCCCGGGCGCGGCGACGAGCCAACCCCAGGCGCCGTCGATCGAAATCGTTGACCTCGATGTCGCGCCGCGCGTAGAATGCGGGGCACGCGCGCGCCGCCACGATCCCGTGACGAGCAGCGCCAAGGGGACGCGATGGAGAACGTGGAAAAGTCCGAGAAGTCGGAAAAGGCCGAGAACCAGGAGGAGTCGCTCTTCCGCGAGTTCTGGCTCTTCCTGAGAGAAGAGAAGAAGTGGTGGCTCGGACCGATCGTGGTCCTGCTCGTCACGCTCTCCGCGGTCATCATCTTCGCGGAAGGGTCCTCGATCGCGCCCTTCATCTATTCGCTCTTCTAAACGTATACGCGTGAAGGGCCTCGCCGGTGCCTCCCTCCCCGCGCTTTCGGGGAGGGGGAGGCCGTGAGGAGAGACCGGAGGCCGCACCGCCCCGCGGGAGCGCGGGTGGCGCCCGGGCCTCGCCCGCAGGCGCCTGCCGGAGCCGGCTTGCCCGACGCGGAGGCTTACGTCCGGCTCAAGGCGCGCGGGCGCTCGCCGCATCCGTGGGTCTGGAAGACGATGATCGACTCCCGCGACCTCCCGCGAGGGCTCGCGGCGGGGCAGGTCGTGCGCGTGATCGACCGCGACGGCGAGCCTCTCGGCCGCGCCTTCTTCCACCCGCGCGCGACGATCGCTCTCAGGATGCTCACCGACGATCCCGAGGAGGCGATCGACGTCGCGTTCTTCGAGAAACGCCTGGGAGATGCGCTCCGCCTCCGGCGCGAGACTCTCAAGCTCGACGCCGTGACGGACGGCTACCGGGTGGTCCACTCCGAGGCCGACGGCCTCTCGGGGCTCGTCGTCGACTTCCTGGGAGGAGTCGTCGCGCTCGAGGTCTTCTCGCTCGGCTTCGCCCGCCACCTCCCTCTCGTGAAGGAAGCGATCGGGCGCCTTCTCCCGGGAAGCCCGATCGTCGCGCGCGCCGACGCGCGCACGGGAGCGATCGAGGGGTTCACGCTCGAGCCTCTCGCCCAGGACCCGAAGTCGAGCGAGGTGCGCGAGCACGGGCTCCGCTTCAAGGTGGACTTCGAGGAAGGGCACAAGACCGGCTTCTTCCTCGATCAGCGAGAGAACCGCGAGCTCTGGGGCCGCCTCGTCTCGGGCCTCTCCGTGCTCGACGCTCACTGCTACACGGGCGGCTTCGCGCTC
>JACQDU010000698.1 GCA_016200955.1 bacterium | reverse complement strand
CCGCGCCTCCTCGCAGGAGGGATCTTCGCCGCGGTCGCGCTCGGGCTCGGCCTCCGCTCGAGCTTCGAACGAGCGGCGTTCGCGGCGATCGCCTGCGTCGTCTTCCTGTCGCCCGTCGTGCACCCTTGGTACGTCCTCTGGCTCGTGCCGTTCCTCGCGTGGCGGAGGAGCGCCGCCTGGCTCGAGCTCACGCTCGCGGTGAGCGTCGTCTACGCCGCGCGGATCGTCTACGACGGCTCCAAGGAGAGCTGGCTGGGCGAGCTTCGGTGGCCGCGCCTTCTCTGGATGGGCGGCTTCGTCGCGATCGCTCTCCTGGGCCCGATTCTCGGGGGCTCCGTGAGAGGGCGTGGCGTGAGTCGCGCAGCGCTTTAGGTCTTTGCGCTGCGAAGCGCGTTGCTCGCCGGCTCGTTTCCCCGTTGACCGGCAGCGCTCCTCCATGCTGATGTCGCGCCGCGGGACGACACCGCCCAGGCGAGCGGCAGCGAGCCGCGGTGAAAATCACCGGCCTCGGCTTCCGCCCGAACCAAATGCAACGCCTTGGGGCGTGGCGGACCGAGATGACTTCTTCTCTCCGCGAGAAGAATGGATTGTTAGTAGAACAGGAGGGAACTCATGCGAATGCTCATGCGCGTGACGTGCGCCATCGACAAGGGGAACGAGGCGATCAAGAACGGCACGATGGGGAAGATCCTCGAGAACGCCGCGAAGGAGATGAAGCCCGAGGCGACCTACTTCCTCGCGGACGCGGGCTCGCGCACGGCTTACTTCTTCTTCGACATGAAGGACTCGTCGCAGATGCCTGTCTTCGCCGAGCCGTTCTTCGCTCAGCTCAACGCGAAGGTCGAGTTCCAGCCCGCCATGAGCGCCGACGATCTCAAGGCCGGGCTCTCGAAGCTCTCGCCGCGGTAGAGAATCCGAGAAGAGACGGGAAACGCGAAGGCGCGGAGGGCCGCAGAGGTACGCAGAGGACGACGGACCACGATCCTCTCTGCGAACCTCTGCGCCCTCTGCGGTGTTGTCGTGATTCTTCAGGTGAGCCTAGAAGCTCGCGTGGCACTTCTCGCAGAAGAACTTCGGCCCGTCCATTTCTTCGGGTCCGGTTCCGACCTTGAACCGGCCGTGAAACAAGGGAGCGTCTTTCGGAAGGTCATTGAAGAACAACGGGAGGACGGTCTCCTCCGAGCCACAGCCAGGACAGGGCGCGACGATCACGTCGTGGAACCGGACGGGCGGCATCTTCATGGTCGTCTTCACTCCCTGAACGTCCAGCTCGACGGACTCCACCTCGTCGAGCCCCATGGTCATGACCCGTCGAAAGCCGAACTGTCCGGGGCCGCACACCGTCCTCGAGCCGTCGAGCGGGATCGAGCCTCGCCGGCCGACGACCTTGCCCGTCGCGTGCTCGACGCTCGGAGGAACGACGCCCGAGGGCCAGCGCGTGACCAGCTCGCAGACGAGAGCGAGGTGGTCTTTCTCGTAGTCGATGCTGGAATCCAGCTCGACGCCGCCTTCGCACCCTTCGACCTGGATCGTCCCGACCTTGACGCGGCTCGAGGCCGGCTCGAAGGGCGCAGGCGGGAGCGCCTCGCCGATCTCCTTCAGGATCCGGTAGGCCTGCCATGCACGGTCGCCCGGGAGTCGCACGAGGCTGAGCATGGAGTCCTTTTCGCCGCTGCCACCGATCGCCGCGACGACTTCTCTCCCATCTTCGAGGAGGAAGTGAAGCTGCCACGGAAGCTGGCGCATCCTTCCGCCGGGTCGCCGGTCGAGCTTGCACGTCATGGCGGACACGACCGCGGCAACGTCGCTCGGCTCCGTGATCTCGATGACCCTCGATCCACGCCAGGGATTGCTGTATTCGATGCGCCGCGTCTTCTGCAGCATCCAGACGAGCCTGTAGTCCCTGGGAGAAAGCTCGAGCACCGCCGCTCCCGCTAGCAGGAGAGCAGCGAGCAACCCGAGCGTCCCCGCGAGAGCGAGCGCGAGACGGCGTCTCCGCATGAGGACGAGCTTAGCTCAGCGCACGAGGATGCTGAACCACCAAGCCCACCGAAGACACCGAGTCGCCTCTTCGGTGTTCGTCGGTGCGTTCGGTGGTTCCGTCTCTCTTGTCTCGTCGGCTCTCAGAACCCGAGCAGCAAGAGGAGGAGCGCCTTCTGCGCATGGAGCCGGTTCTCGGCCTGATCCCAGATCGCGCTCTCGGGAATGCGCGTGACGTCTCGCTGGATCTCCTCGCCGTAATGCGCGGGCAAGCAGTGGAGGACGAGAGCGTCGGGGTTCGCGATCGCGAGGAGCGCGCGGTCGATCGTGTAGCCCTTGAAGTCGCACAGGCGCTTCTCGCGCTCCCTCTCCTGGCCCATGCTCGCCCAGACGTCGCCGTAGAAGGCGTCGCAGCCCTTGGCGGCGTCCTTCGTGTCGCGGACCTGACGGATGACGGAGCCCGTCTTCTTCGCGTCGCACTTGCATTGATCGAGGAGAGCCGGAGGAAGCTCGTAGCCCGCGGGAGAAGCGCAATCGAAGTGCATGCCCGTCTTCGCGCAGGCGAGGGCGAGGCTCGCGGCGACGTTGTTGCCGTCGCCTATGAAGGAGAGCTTGAGCCCGGCGAGACGGCCCTTCCTCTCCCGGATCGTCTGCAAGTCCGCGAGGGCCTGGCACGGGTGCTCCCAGTCGGAGAGGGCGTTGATGACGGGAACGCTCGCGTGCTTGGCGAGGTCGACGACGAGGTTGTGGCCGAAGACGCGAGCGGCGATCGCGTCCACGTAGCGCGAGAGGACGAGGGCCACGTCGTCCACGGCCTCGCGCTCTCCCAGGCCGACCTCGGCGGGAGAGAGGTAGAGGCCGCGGCCGCCCTCCTGGTTCATGGCGACCTCGAAGGAGACGCGCGTCCTGAGAGACGGCTTCTGGAAGACGAGGCCGAGCGTCTTCCCCTCGAAGCGGCGAGAGACCTCGCCTTGCTGCTGGCGGCGCTTCACGTCCGCGGCGGTCTCGAGGACGAGGCGGAACTCGTCGATCGAGAGGTCGTTCACGGAGACGTAGCTTCGTCCTCGGAGCGGGCTGCGCGGCATGGTTCCTCCTGTGAGAAGGCGGGGCAAGATCGTAGGGACGCGGGAGCGAGTCTGCAACAGGCGTGTGGCGGGAGTTGATTCGCGCGTCGTTCGTGGGAGATTGACGCCGCAAAGGAGCGAGCCCCGAAGGGCTCGCTCACCCTGCGTGGAGCGCAAGTGAACAGCGAGAGCCGCCCGCCGCTCGACGGGATCTTCCACGTCGCCTTGAACGTCAAGGACGTCGCGCGCGCCCGCGCGTTCTTCTGCGACGTCCTCGGCTTTCGCGTCGAGTGGCAGCCCGACCCGGACAACTGCTACCTCACGTCGGGAAAGGACAACCTAGCGCTCCACAAAGCTCCCGTGGGAGCGGACCTCGCAGGGCCCGGGAAGCTCGACCACGTCGGGCTGATCGTCCCGCGAGATCGCGACGTGGACGCGTGGGCAAGCTTCCTCGCCTCGCGCGGCGTGGCGATCGAGAAGCCTCCGCGGACTCACAGGGACGGAGCGCGCTCGTGCTACGCGAGAGATCCCGAGGGAACGCTCCTCCAGGTGATCTATCATCCGCCGATCT
>JACQDU010000714.1 GCA_016200955.1 bacterium | reverse complement strand
GAGAAGAAGAAGGAGCGAGACGACTGAGTCTTGCGCTTCCCTGACCGTTCCTCCCGCACGAACGCTCTCGCGGCACGGCTAGTGCACGGAGAGAGACTTCTCCCGGAGGCTCCCATGATCCCGAGGCTTTGCTTCACCGCCGCTCTCGTCGCCGTCCTCGTCGCGAGCGCGCCGAGCGCGTTCGCCGGGCCGGAGGTCAAGAAGTCGGAGAAGGGAATCGTCTACTCGATCCGCTTCCCGCAGGACTACGACAAGGCCAAGGGAGCGGTCCTCGTGATCGGCTTCCACGGGCGCGGCGGGAACCAGGTCAACTTCATGGACGCGCTCGAGCGCTATTCCTTCCTCAAGTCGGCGCTGCTCGTGACCGCGAACGCTCCGAAAGAGGCCATGTGGGACGCGAGCGACCTCCCGGCGATCGGCGAGATGATCCTCGAGCTCCAGCGAGCCCACCGGCCGCCGCGCACGATCGTCTGCGGCTTCTCCGCGGGCGGCTACTTCTCGTTCGGCGTCGGGACGACCTTCCCCGACCGCGTGCAGGCCGCCGTGCCCATGTCGGGCGGCCTCATCGCGAACGTCAAGGAGAGCGAAGCGCTCAAGAAGGTCGCCTTCTACGTGATCCATGGCGACGCCGACGACGTCGTCAAGGTCGAGCAGAGCCGCACCGCCGTGAAGCGCCTCGAGACCGCGGGCGTCGCGAAGCTCAAGTACGACGAGATCCCGGGCCTCAAGCACAGCATGGACGAGGCGGCGATCAAGCGCGCCTTCGAGTGGATCGAGAAGTCGCTCGGCCCCGCGATCCCGCAGCTCACCGACCAGGAAGCGGCGGAGAGGATCAGGGCGCTCGAGGCGGCGGTCAAGGCGAAGGACGCGGACGGGATCTACAAGGGCCTCGGCGCGCTCGCGGGAGCGCCGCGCTCGCTCTACGGGAAGATCGTCTCGCTCGCGAAGGCGCAGACGACGAACGCGGACGACAACGTCGCGCTCGCGGCGATCGATCTCCTGGGCGGCCTCGGGGAAGACGGCGTCTCCGCTCTCAAGGCCGTCCCTCACACGAACGAGAGGACCGCGAGCGCGGCGTGCGACGCCCTCGCGCACACGGGCGCGCCCGCCGCGGCCGACGCTCTCCTCGTCTTCCTCAAAGGAAAGCCGGAGCCCGTCGCGGCCGCGGCCGCGCGCGCTCTCGCGGACCTGGGCGGCGACGCTTCGATCAAGGACCTCATCGTCGGTCTCGCCTTCGCGGAGCCCCAGAAGGCCATGAGCGACCGCCAGGAGGCGATCAACGCTTCCTTGAAGAAGCTCACTGGCCAGTCGTTCACGACCTCGAAGGACTGGAAGAAGTGGGCGGCGGGCGAGAAGAAGTGAGAGAGAGAACTCAGTCCTTCGGGAGCGCGTAGCCGCCGCTCCCCGGGTTCTGGAGCTCGATGAAGCAGTTCTTCGTCGCCCGCGTGATCTCGAGGAGAGACGTGAGCGCGAGCGGGTCCTCCGGCGACGCGAGCAGGCGAGCGAGCGTCTTCACCGCGAGCTTGGGCACGTGCTCGAGCGTCGGCTCCATCTGGAAGCGAGCCTTCTTGTCCCGCGGAGGCGGCGGCGCGAGCGGCAGGCCCTCGTCGCGCGCGAGGGCGCGCGCGATGCACGGCATGACGATCCTCGTGTCGTAGTCGCGCCCGGAGAGGAGCTGGAAGAGGATCCGCGCGAGGCCCAGGATCTCCGCGCGCTCGGGCGGCAAGCGCCGGAGAGACGCCGGCTCGGGGCGAGGCGCCGTGTAAGGCCCTCGCGTGCCGCCGTGAGCGAGCTCCTGGAAGGAAGGCGAGGCCGCGATCTGCTCCTCGACCTCGGGCGTGACGTCGAAGGAGAGCACCTTCACCCAGCCGCGCCTGTCGACGAGGATCCCGGTCTTCTTCCGCTTCCCGACGACGATCCCGCGTTCGCGCGCGAATCGCTGGATCTCGGCGAGCTGGTTCCCGAGGAGGATCGCTCGCCCGGCGGCGATGGGAGTGCGGTCGCGCATGAGACGCTCGAGCTTCTGGCCTTGCTCGAAGTGCTCCATGACGACGAACGTGATCCCCTTCGTCGCCGACACCGAGAGGACCTCGACGAAGTTCGGGTGCCCGAGCCCGAGCCCAACGAGCGCTCGCGCGAGGAAGCGGCGCACGAGCGCCTCTTCCCCGCAACGCTCGGCTTTCAGGATCCTGAGGGCCACTCGCTGCTCGGTCGCCGCCTCGATCGCGAGGTAAGTCACCTCGTGCTCGTTGGTGTTCGTCTTGCGGACGACCTTGAACTCTCCGAGGTCGCGCGTCGTCTGGAGCCGGCGATCCACGCACCGCGGGCAGATGAGGCCGCTCGACAGGCGGAGCGCTCGCAAGCTCGCCTTCTCTTGCCCGAGGGAGATCGCGTCGGCGTCCGGGCCGAGCGTGTCGCCGCAGGAGGAGCACCGCGCCTCCGCCGAGATCGGCGCCTCGGGGCCGTCCTCGGGGAGGAACTCGCTCGACACGGATATGTCCGACTGTCCCACGAGCGGCGCGTACTCGAGGAGGTGCCTTCCGACCTCGAGCACGTCCCCGTCCTGGAGCTCTTGCCCTTCCTCGGGCACGGTCTCGCCGTCGATGACGACGGTCGCGCCCTCCGCGGGGACGAGCCGGTGCCCGCCTCCCTCGAGCGGCTCGAACGTCGCGTGTTGCTCGAGCACTCCCGTCCCGAACAGCGTGAGGTCAGCCTCGAGCGAGGCTCCGAGCACGAAGGGGCGGTCGGCCGGGACCATGAGGACCCGGCCTTTCAGGTAGCCCTGGGTGACTCGGAGCGCGGCGGCGGGCACGCCTGTCACCTCCCGGGCTCAACGGGCGAGCCGGCGAAGGACTTCCGGAGTCAGGAGCCAGACGAGGTCTCCCTGGGCCGCCTCCGGCTTCTCGGCGAAGTCGATCCGCGCCACGCCCGCCTTCCCGAGCGGGAGGCCGCGCCCCGACCCGACCGCGAGCCAGGTCGCGAGCCGTCCGGGGTCGGGCTGGTGTCCGACGAGGCCGACCCTCGCCTCGGGCGTTTCCTCGGAGAGGCGCTCGAGCACCGCCCTCGGATCGCCTCCCGGGGCGAGGCCTCGCTCGACGCGCGGCCCGTCGGCCCCGAGAGCGCGGGCCACGAGCTTGCCCGTCTCCCACGCCCGGACGAGCGGGCTCGAGAAGACGAGGTCCAGGCGCCTGACTCCGAGCTTCCTCAGGCCACGGAGCGCCCGCTTGGTCTTCTTCTCGCCTTCGGACGTGAGGGCGCGGTCCTCGTCGGGCTTCCCCGCCCCGTCCTCGGCGATACCGTGGCGAACGAGATAAACTTCCAACTTCGTGGCCCTCCCTGCGTATCAATCATTCGCCCGGCGAATGACGGCGAGGCCCCGGCACCTCGGGCGGACAGATTTCCCCTAGAACCGTCGCGGACACGAGGATACTCTTTGCGGCCACGGCGCGCCTCGGGGGGGCGCGCCCCGATGGAGGAAAAAGTGCGAAAGCTCTTGACGCTGGCTCTCGCGGTGACGGCGGTCATCGCGCTCTCTCCGGCTCGCGCGCAGGAAACGAAGGAGAGAGCGGCGCTCTCCTGGAAGCTCGCGAAGGGCGACAAGGCCCGTTACGCGTACTCCTACGAGCTCGCGACCAACCAGGACTTCGTTGGAGAGTCGAAGCAGAAGGTCTCCCTGCACCTCTCCCAGGAAGTGACCGATCTCGCCGCGGGCACCGCGACGATCCAGGCGAAGATCGATCGGATCGTCGCGACCTTCGACATGGGGATGCTCGGCGGCAAGATGTCCTACGACTCAGACAAGGAGAAGAACGCGAAGGGCGACGGCGACAAGAAGAAGGACGACAAGAAGAAGGACGAG
>JACQDU010000713.1 GCA_016200955.1 bacterium | reverse complement strand
TGGTGATCGACGTGCTCAACGTGCCGAAGCAGGCGGAGCACCAGCTCGCTTCCTACGGCGAGCCGAGCGAGCAGATCCGCGAGTACACCGTCGCGGGCATGGGAGACCTCCTCAAGACGAAGGAGGGGCAGCGGCTCATGGAGCTCGAGGACCCCTGGAGCTACCGCGACCGGCTCACTCTCCCGAAGCTCATCGTGAACGGCACGAACGACCGCTACTGGACGCAGGACGCGCTCAACATCTACTGGGACGACCTCGAGGGTCCCAAGTGGATCCTGTACGTCCCGAACAGCGGCCACGGCCTCGAGGACCGCGGGCGCGTCACGGCATCGCTCGCGGCGTTCACGCGCGCCATCGCGTCGGGTCGGGGCCTCCCGGCGCTCACGTGGAAGTACGAGAAGAGGGAAGACGGCGGGCTCACGCTCAAGCTCGAGAGCGGAGCGGCTCTCGTCGAGGCGCGGCTCTTCCACGCCTCCTCTAAGACGACCGACTTCCGCGACTCGAGCTGGGAATACGACAAGATGTCGGGAGAGGGATCCTCGTGGAGCGCCACGGTCGAGCGCCCGAAGGACGGCAAGCTCGCCGTCTTCGGCGAGGCCGTCTACGAGTCGAACGGAGCGCGCTTCACGCTCTCGACGCAGATCCGGATCCTGTCCTCCGGCGCGGCCGCTCCTCCGAAGAAGCGCTGGTTCTGAGCCCGGCGGGCGTCGAGAGGAGCTCCATGAAGGAGCGCGTCGCGAGGTTCACGGTCTCGATCGAAGGGGACCTGCTGGTCGAGCTCGACCGGTACCTCCGGGAGAAGGGTTACACGAACCGCTCCCAGGGAGTGCGCGACATCGTGCGCGCGCGCTTCGTCCAGGAGGAGTGGGAGCGCGGCGAGCGGTCGACGATCGCGACGGTCAACCTCGTCTACGATCACCACAAGCGCGAGCTCATGGAGAAGCTCGCTCACGTGCAGCACGAGCACCTCGAGACGATCGTGAGCGCGCTCCACGTGCACCTCGATCACGAGCACTGCCTGGAAGTCCTCGTCCTGCGAGGCCCAGGAAGGGAGCTCAAGCGGCTCGGCGAGTCGCTCATGGCGACGCGCGGGGTCATTCACGGGAGCATGAGCTTCAGCACGACGGGGACCGTCGCGGATACCGCTCACCGAAACGACCACCCGCACCCGCACTCGCGCGCGGCGAAGCGGCGCGCGCGCGGCTGAGCGCACGCGTCCCTCGCGTGACTCCTCGCTCGGGGCCGCTCCGTCGCGTTGCCGCGAGCCCTCCGCCGAGGTACAAGATGGCGCTGCCCACCGCGACGAAGATCCCGTTCGGCGTCTCGATCTCGACGCTCGAGACGGCCCGGCGGATGCGAGGAGCTTTCCCGTGACCAAGCTCGTGCGATCCCCGATCGCCGCCCTGGCGGTCGCCGTCTCCCTGGCCGCGCCGGCGCGCGCCGACGACCTCGCCGGGGAGTGGATCTTCAGGGGACATGGCGGCGAGGTCCGGCTTCTCCTCCGCGCCGACGGGACCTACGTCTTCGAGGCGAGCAAGGGCAAGTGGAAGCGCGACGGAGCGCGGCTCGTCTTCACGCCGTCCGAGGAGGAGGAGACCTCCTACGACCTCTCGCTCGACGGCGACAAGATGACCCTCTCGGGCGGCGACCTCGGGGCTCCCGTGACCTTCACGCGCAAGGGCGAGAGGCCCAAGGCGTCCTCTCCCGAGGACGAGAAAGCGAAGGCCGCCATGGACTCCTTCTCGCGCAAACCGCAGGGAGCGCCGCGCGAGACGACGAAGCTCACGCCCAAGTTCTCGGGGAAGACGAAGACGGTCAAGGACAAGTCGTGCGAGGTCACGGTCCCCGAGAGCTGGACCTTCCAGTCCCAGGAGAAGGACGGCGTCACGATCATGAGCGTCAACCCCGGGCTCCAGGCGACCGACATCATGAAGCAGCAGATCATCTTCTGGGTCGCTCCCGTGAAGCACTCCGAGATCGACAAGGGCTTCAGGGATCGCGTGGACGAGGGCGCGGACAAGGTCGATCCCCTGTTCAACTCGAACGGCGTCTCCATGAAGCGCGAGAAGACCGCGATCCTCGACGCGCCGGGCGGCCTCATCGCGCGGCTCGACTACAAGGGAACGCTCACGAACCAGTTCGTGCAGGGGCAGAAGGCGACCGGCCTGTTCGCCCTCTCGCAGCGCAAGATGTACGACGTCGCCGTCTCGATCGTCACGCTCGACGGGAACGAGAAGGACAACACCGACGAGGCGCTCGCCGTCCTCGACTCCATGAAGTGTCTCCTCAAGGACCGCGACCCCGAGAAGGAGAAGGAGATCCTGGGGTCGTGGATCGTCCCCTCGAAGACCGGGAACACCTGGGAGACGTACGACTTCGCGAAGGACGGCACCTACAAGTGGCACTACGAGTCGAGCTACAGCGGGACCTTCAAGAACGCGGGCGGCGACCAGACCGGCGCGTGGGGCACCGCGGGCCAGGACGACGAGACGGGCCGTTACGAGATCCGCGGCGACATCATCTTCTTCGTGAGCAAGAAGGGCGAGCAGGGCCAGCGCTTCGAGATCGGCGTGGACGACAAGGGGAAGACTTTCCTGAGAGTCGGGAACACGAAGTTCCTGAAATGAGCCGTTCGCACGACTCACAGCGGCGACCGATTGACGTGATGCGGCCCAAGAGGAGAACGTTCACCGCAGAGGCGCGGAGTTCGCGGATGTGACGCGGAGAATCTCCTTCTCTCGGCGTTCTCCGCGCCTCCTCTGCCTCCTCTGCGGTTCGTCGTTCTTTTCTTCGCTCCCTTGATCAGGTCATCCGGTTAGCGCTGTCATTTGCCAGATCCCAGTTGCCATTTGCCACGTTCCATTCGGGCCGCCGCAAGGCGTAGGCGCCATTGGCAAATGGCAAATGACATCGGTCGGCTCATCGCCACGCTGATGACCGGGCCGAGCTCAGCTCCCGCCCGAGACTATCAGGAGAGAGGAAACAGCATCCCTTGCCCGCTCTCGCGGGGAGCCTCGGGCGGCAGGAGAGCGCGCAGCGTCTCGAGCGAGTCGGCGTCCTCGGGGCGCTTGTCCGTCCGCCAGCGAGCGATCCTCGGGAACCGGAGCGCGACGCCCGACGCGTGCCGGCGGGAGCGCGCGATCTTCTCGAACGCGAGCTCGAAGACGTGGACCGGCTCGACGGTGCGAGCGCCTCCGAGCACCTCGAGCGTGTGCTCGCGGATCCAGCGGTCGAGGCGGTCGATCTCCTCGTCCGAGAGGCCGGAGTAGGCCTTCGCGATCGGCACGAGCTCGCCCTTCTCCCAGACGGCGAAGGTGTAATCCGTGTAGAGCGTCGCGCGGCGGCCGTGGCCCGCCTCGGCGACCGTGAGCACGGCGTCGACGGTGAACGGATCGACCTTCCACTTCCACCAGTCGCCGCGCATCCGGCCCGCGCGGTAGGGCGAGCTCCGCGCCTTGAGCATGATCCCCTCGACGCCGCGCGCGCGCGCGGTC
>JACQDU010000712.1 GCA_016200955.1 bacterium | reverse complement strand
GGGGCACTACGCTCTGGAGCGGGAAGAGGAGGGATGGTCCGCCCTGGGCCCTCCTGCCCCCGGGCGTCGCACCCGCCGCCGGCCTCTCACCGCCCCTTCTTCCCCGAAGGCACCCTCTCGGGCCGAGCATCGAAGCCCACGTGCCCGGACGCTCGATCCACTCCGATCGAGAAGTTGCGAACGCCCCGGTTCGGAGAGTCCGGCGGGTCGAGCCACACCGAGTCGTTCTTCGCCGCATCCGACGCGTAGGAGTCGTCTCCTCCGATCTCGAGGAACAGGGCGACGCTCGTCGCATCGGCGAAGTAAGTCGATGAGCCGCGCTTCCGGAATCGCTCGTCGAAGACGGCCGTGCCCGGACGGCTCGTCTTCGGCTGGCGGTAGGTGTCCTTCCCGCCCACGTCCACGAGGATCGCGACGCTCCGGTTGAGAGCGCAAGCGAGCCCGCCCGCGGGAGTCTCGTAGAGGTCGTCGCCTCCGAGGTCCAGGAGGAGCGCCACGCCGAAGTCGTGGGCGAAGGCGAGCGAGTTGTTCCCTCCCGCCTCGACGAGGTGCTTGTCGTTCCCGCTCTCGTCGACGAGAGCGCCGATCGCGAAGTGAGCCGACGATCCCTGCGACCACCAGACACCGTGATACTCGTCGTTCCCGGCTCCGTCGTAGAGGATCCCCGTGCCGAACCAGTAGCCGGTGCCCATGGACCAGTTGCCGGCCGTGTAGACGTCGTCGCCCTCGATGTCGATGAGCATGCCGAGCCCGCCCGCCCACGAGTGGCCGTCGGCGCCGTCTCCGCGCCGGCCGAGGCCCACGCCCTGGGCGTTCGAGACGGCGACCTTGAGCTCCGAGTGATAGGACGGGCGGCCCGTGACGGCGGGATCGCGGACGGCCTCGTAGCGGTCGTTGCCCGAGCGGTCGGCGAGGACGCCGACTCCTCCCGCGCCGCCCATGCCCTGGCCGTCGGACTGGACCCGGTAGGCGTCGTTCCCCGCCGCGTCGAGGAGGAGCCCGATCCCCAAGAAGCCGCATCCCTGCGCCGAGTAGCGCGCCTCGTAGCGGTCGTTGCCCGCGAGGTCCAGGAGCACGCCGAGCCCGGCTTGCCCGAATCCCTGCGCGCACTGGATCGCCTCGTAGTGGTCGTCTCCCAGGGCGTCCAGGAGCGCGCCGACTCCGCAGAGCCCCGCTCCCTGGCACGGAGCGTCGGTGCCGACGTACGTGTCGTTCCCGGCGAGGTCGAGGAGAGCGGAGACGCTGACTCCGGGCGAGGTCGCGGCGACGGGGCCCGTGTAGCGGTCGTCTCCCCCGAAGTCCACGATCAGGAAAGAGCTCGTGCCGTCGACCACGTCGTTGCCGGTCCCGCGGATCCTCACCCAGCCCATGGGCGTGCTCCAGTCGAACGCGAACGCCGGCACGTCCTTCAAGGGAGCGAGCGCGTGCCGCGCCTCGTCGAGAGCGGCGACGACCTTGAGGCCGCCGTACCAGAGGCTCGCCTCGTCGAGGTCCCGCGCGACGTCGTCGAGCTCGGGCGCGTAGTCGAGCGCGTCCGTGAGCTCGAAGCCGAGGTCGAGGCGCCGCTCGAGCGCCGCTCGCGCTTCGGGCTTGACGCTCCGGAACGCTCGCTCGACCCAGGCGTGCGCGTCCAGCAGGTTCAGGACGAGCTGCCCGAGGACCTCGCGCGCCGCGGCGGGAATGACCGCGACCTTCTCCTCGAGCTCCTTCCTGTAGAGCGGGTAAGGAGAGGCCTGCCCGAACGTCACGAACTTCGTCGGGCGCCCGGCGGCTTCGTGCACCGCGAGGAGAGCGTCCACGAGAGACGTGCGAGGAGCGGTCAGGTTCGCCGAGTAACCACGGAAGGAGCCGAGCTTCCTGTCCACGCCGAGCCCGAGCACGGCCTTGTAGAGCGCCCCGTCGGACTTCTCCGGCACCTTCGCGAGCGCCTCGGGCGAGAGCTGATCGCGCGCGACCGCGGCGGCCGTGCGCGCGAACGTGACCGTCGCGAGAGGCTCCGCCATGAGGTCATCGAAGTGACGGAGCTTGTAGGGAATGTCGGCGGGATATCCCGACCAGTAACCGCGCGGTCTCCACCCGAGGTCCTCGCGCGCGAGCCCCTCGAGCGCCAGAGCCTCGTCGAGCGCGTCGCCCGAGCCCGGCGCGGGCGCCGGCGCGGGCGGGTCGCCCGCGAACGTGAAGGCCGCCGCGCAGAGGACGACGGGGAAGACCCACGGCGCGACACGTTGCGAGAGACGCATGCTCACCTCCGGCGAGAGTTGGCCTCGATCATACCGGCGCGCGCGTTCGCCGAGGGAGTTACCGGCTCTCCACCATCTCGTGACGAGAGCCTCCGAGAAGACCGCGAGACCACGAATGTCCTCGCGTTCAGCGCCTCGTGCGCAGACCTACGAGCGTGCCTCGCACTCCCTCGGCGTTCGGGTCGTCGGGCGCGAGGACGAGGAACCGCTCGAGGTCCGCGATCTCGCCCGCGATATCGCCGATCTTCTCTCGCGCGGCCGCGCGCTGGAGGAACGAGCTGGCCCTGGGCGGCTCGAGCTCGATCGAGCTCGTCCAGTCGCTCGCGGCTCCGGCATGGTCGCCCTTCTTCTGGCGCACGAACGCGCGGTTCGTCCATGCCTCGGCGCTCCGCGCATCGAGGTCGATCGCTCTCGTGAGGTCGGCCTCCGCCGCATCGAGCTCGCCGGCCATGTCGTGCGCGACGCCGCGGTTCAGCCAGTGCGGGGCGTTGCCGGGCTCGAGCGCGATCGCGTTCGTGAGGTCCTCGATCGCGCCGGCCGTCTCGCCCTTGTTCATCCGCGCGATACCGCGGTTCGCCCACGCGAGAGGGAAGCGAGCGTCGAGCTCGGTCGCTCTCGTGAGGTCGGCGATCGCGCCGTCGCGGTCTCCCAGGTTCTGCCGGACGCCTCCGCGATTCACCCACACCTGGGCGATCCGCGGCCCCAGATCGACGGCGCGCGTCAGGTCCTCGAGCGCCTCGCGGAGGTTGCCTCCACGGGCGCGGACGACGCCTCGGCCGGACCACGCGTCCGCGTCGCGGGCGTCGAGCGAGATCGCCCTCGTCAGGTCAGCGAGCGCCCCCTCGCGGTCGCCGGCCTTCTCCCGCGCGAGGCCGCGGTTCTTCCAGAGAGTCGCGTCGCGCGGAGCGATCTCGATCGCCGCCGAGTCGTCGGCGATCGCGCCCGCGACGTCCCCTTTCCCTTCCCGGAGAACGGCCCGGTTCTTCATTGCCTCCGTGCTGCGCGCATCGAGCGCGAGGGCCATCGTCAGGTCCGCGATCGCCCCGTCGACGAGGCCCTTCTCGGCCCGGGAGAGGCCGCGCCTCAGCCACGCGAGGCCGTCCTTCGAGTCGAGCTCGATTGCCCGCGTGGCGTCGGCGATCGCCCCGTCGTGGTCTCCCAGGGATTGCCGCACGATCGCGCGCGTCCTCCACGCCGGCGCCGAGGCTCCGTCGAGCTCGATCGCCTTGCTCACGTCCTCGAGCGCGGAGGAGGCGTCGCCCTTCGCGTGCCGAGCGACGCCGCGGTCGCACCGCGAGAGGGAGGACGCGGGCGAGAGCTCGATCGCCCTCGTGAGGTCGGCGATCGCTCCGTCGAGGTCGCCCTTCTCTGTCCGCGCGAGGCCTCTCTGCCGCCAGGCTTCCGCGCAACGCGAGTCGAGCTCGAGCGCCGTCGTGAGATCGGCGATCGCGGGATCGAGCTCGCGCAGTCTCGCGCGCGCCTCGCCGCGAGCGGCCCACGCGAGGGCGAGCCCCGGGTCGAGCGCGATCGCCTCGGTCGCCGCGGCGATCGCCTCTCGGTGGCGCTTGCTCTTCTCGAGAGAGGCCGCGCTCTCGGAGAGAGCACGCGCTTCCGCCCCGCGGCTCCGAACGAGGGCGAGGAAGGCGAGGACGGCGGCGGCGACGACGATCGAGGCCGCGATCCCGAGAGCGAGCTTCGTGCGAGGAGCTCTCCCGCGGGTGCCCGCGGCCGCGTCACGGCTTTCTTCGAGGGTCCGCGCGAACACCTCGCCGTCTTCGAAGCGCTCCGCGGCAGCCTTCGAGAGGCTGCGCGCGATGACCGCCTCGAGCCACGCGGGCGTCTCGCGGCGCACCGTCGGGAGAGAGACGCGCCGGCACGCGGCGAGCTTCGTCGCGACCTCGACCAGCCCCTTCCCCGAGAAGACCGGCTCTCCAGCCACGCATTCGTGAAGGATCGCGCCGAGCGCGAAGACGTCGGCCGTCGGCCCGACGCTCTTGGCGTCGTTGAACTGCTCGGGCGACATGTAGCCCACCGTGCCGCGGAAGTCGCCCGTTTTCGAGAGAGACGCGCTCAGGTCGTGGCTCGATCCCAGGAGCTTCGCGAGGCCGAGGTCGGCGACGAGCGGCCGTCCGTCCCCGGCGAAGATGATGTTCTCCGGCTTCACGTCGCGGTGGACGATCCTGCGGGCGTGCGCGTGCCCGAGCGCCCGGGCGAGGGCGATCCCGAGAGAGATCGTCTCCTCGATGTCGAGGGGGCCCCGCCGGAGCCGGTCGCGGAGAGTACCGCCTTCCAGGAACGGCATGACGAGGTAAGAAGCCGACCCGGACCGGCCCGACGCGAGCAGCGGGACGAACCCCTCTCCCTCGCCGAGGCTCGCGAGGAAACGACGCTCCCGGTCGAACCGCTCGACGTGGCCGGGGTCGCTCGCGTGAAGGACCTTGATGGCCACGTCGCCGCCTTGCTCCGAGCGCGCGCGGTAGACGACCCCCATACCCCCGCGTCCCAGCTCCGAGCTGATCTCGTACGAGTCGAGCTTCACGCTCTACTCGCTCTGGGCTCCCGCCGAGAGCTTGGCGCGCGCGTCGGCGAGGAGAGTCGCATCGAGCGCGAGGTCCATGCCGCCGAGCGCGTCGAAGATCGTCTTCAGGTCTCGCGGAGCGCCCGTCTCGATGAGGTCGGCGAAGCGGCGCTCCTCGAGAGCGGCCTCGCTCTCGACGGCGGCGCCGGCCTCGGCCTGCGCCTCGAGCTTCGAGTAAGCGTCGCGGTAGTTCGGGTCGCGCCCCACGAGCTCGAGGTAGACGCGCCGCGCGCTCCTCCGGTCGTTGCTCCTCTCGTAGAGGGAGGCGATCCGGTAGAGCATGGTCTTCTCCTGCTCCGACCCAGGAACGTAAGCGAGGACCTTGCAGAGCTGCCGGAGCGCGGCCTCGGCCTTGTCGATCCGGCCGCTCCGGGCGAGCTGCTCGGCCTGGAAGCGCAGGAACACGGCCTCGTCGTCGCCCGCCGGGATCCCCGGGAGCACGCGGAGCAGCTCGAGCGCCTCCTTCTGCTTCCCCGACTCGGCATAGAGCGAGGCGAGGCGGCGGCAGTCGTCCTCGCTGGCGCTCGCGCCGGCCTTCCTCACCTGGGCGGCGAGCCTCTCGGCCTCGCGGTCGCGCACGGCGCCCTCGGCCCGCTCCAGGCGCTCCTTCATGCCGCGGTCGTCGGGCCGGAGCTCGAGCGCTCTCTTGAGGAGAGGGACAGCCTCGGCGTGCTTCTCCAGGTGAACCATGAGAGACGCCGCGTAAGAGAGCTCGTCGGGCGTCGGGACGCCGTCCTGGACGAGCGGCCGGAGCGCGGCGAGGGCCTCCTCGATGTTGAGGCCGTCCTCGAGGGCGGAAGCGAGCTCGCGCCGCGCCTCGCGGTCGCCGGGGACGGCCTCGAGGTACTTCTCGAAGGCCCTCGCGGCTCCCGCGAGGTCGCCCGTCTTCCTCTTCGCGCGAGCGATCGCCCGCGCGAGGTCGTTCTGCGACTCGCTCTCGAGCACCTTCTCCGCGAGGGCGATCGCGGGCGGGAGGCGGTCCTTCTCGGCCTTTCCGAGCACGGCGAGCAGGCCCTCGACCGCGGCGGGGATCCTCTTGCCCTTCCAGTAGAGCTCGAGCAGCTCGAGCCGCAGCCCGTCGTCCGTGTGCTCCTTCAGGAAAGCCTCGAGGACCTCGATCGCCTTCTGCGGGCTCTGCGCCTTCCGGTGGAGCTCCACGAGGAGAACGACCGCGGGTCTCTGGTCGTCGAGCTCTTCTCTCAGGAATTCGACGAGCTCGACCACGCGCGGCACGAGGTAAGGATCGCGCACGGCCTTCGCGAGGCTGTCGAACGCGCGCGAGGCCTCGCCCTTCTCGAACAGGGCGATCCCGAGGTCGAGCCACGCCTGCGTGTCGTCCGGCGCCTCGCGCACGCGCGCTTCGAGCGCCGTGAGCTTCGCCGCGAGAGCGCGCTCGGAGAGAGCCTCGTGGATCGCATCGAGGTCCTTGTCGTCGGGAGCATCCGTGCAGGCGACCTCGATCTCCTCGAGCGCCTTCTGGAACTCGCCCGCGGCCTCGTGAGCGCGCGCGAGGGCGCGGCGGATCGAGACGTCGTCGGGCCGGAGGTCGCGCGCTCGCACGAGCACGCGCACGGCTCCCTCGGCGTCTCCTCGCTCGAGCGCGAGCTCGCCGAGCGCTTTGCACTCGTCGGCGCCGGCGCCCGGGCGGCTCGCGACGGCCCGGAGGTGCTCCTCGGCCAGAGGAGCGGCCCCGAGCTTCGAGTATGCGAGCCCGAGAGCTCGCCGGGCGTCGATCGCTCCCGGGTCGCGGAGCACGAGAGGACCGAGGAGCCGGACGGCGGCGATCGTCTTCCCGCTCGCATCGAGCGCGCGAGCGCAGCCGACCACCGCGCTCGGAGGAGCGCGGTCTCCCGCGGCCTCGACGGCGCGCGCGAGCTCCGTCGCCACGGCGAGCGTGATCGGCCGCGGCGGCTTCTCCTTCTTCGAGAGGGACTCGAGCTCGTCCGCGGCACCCTCGAGGTCGCCCGCGGCCGCTCGCGCGAGGGAGGCCTGGCGCATGGGCTCGAGGCTCTGCGGGTCGCGCGCGACGAGCTCCTCCATGATCTTCTTCGCGTGGGCTTCCTCGCCTTGACGTCGGAGGAGATCGGCCAGGAAGACGGAGTCGCGCGGCTCTCCCTTGGCCGTGCCGACGATCCGCCGCATGGCGAGGCACGCCTCGGGCAGCTTTCCCTTCCGCGAGAGCGCCTGCGCGTAAGCGCGCACGGCCCGCGCGTCGGTCGGAGCGAGACGGGCCGCCTTCTGCGCCGCGTCGAACGCGCCGTCGTCGTCTCCGAGCCCCGCGAGCGCCTCGGCGAGGAGCCAGTGAGCGTGCGCGTTCTTCGACTCGTGCGCGGCGAGCGCTCGCGAGAGGTCGCGCGCGGCGGTGAAGCGGCGCGAGCCCACGAGGACCTCGAGCTGGGCGAGCCTCCCCTCGAGGGCTATGCGCGAGATGAAGCCCTCCTCCTGGGGATCCACCTCCTCGGCGAGCTCGAGG
>JACQDU010000711.1 GCA_016200955.1 bacterium | reverse complement strand
CCTCGCTCGATTCGCTTCGCTCATTTCTTGCCTCGATGCACGATCCTCGAGCGAGCGATCGCCGAGCGCACGAGGCGCTCGCAGAGCTCGTCGAACTGGATCCCGGCGGCGAGGGCGGCCTTGGGCAAGAGGCTCGTCCCGGTGAGGCCCGGGATCGTGTTGACTTCCAGGACGAGGACTCGCCCGCTCTCGTCGACGCGGATGTCGACGCGCGAGACGTCGCGGCACTTGAGCACGCGGTGGGAGGCGAGCGCGACGGCCTGGGCGCGAGTCGCGGTGTCGAACGGGAGGTCCTCGGGGTGGACGCGGTAGCGCGTGCCGGAGGTCGGGTCGTACTTCGCCCTGTAGTCGTAGAACTCGAGAGCCGGGACGACCTCGATCGGCGGGAGCGGCTCGTCTCCCAGGATCGCGACCGTCAGCTCTCTCCCGGCGATGAACTCCTCCACGAGGAGAGGCTGCGCGAAGCTCCGCGCGCGCCATGCGGCGCGGGCGGCCTCGGCGAGCGTGCGGCAGATCGAGACGCCGACCGAGCTCCCCTCGCGCACCGGCTTCACGACGAGGCGCGGGCCGGGGGCGCGAGCGATCGCGTCGCGCACGTCGCGCGCGCGGAAAGGAGAGTCGAGGAGGACGTCCCTCGCGACGGGGATCCCGTGAGCGCGGAGGATCGCCTTCGCCCACGCCTTGTCGAACGAGCGCGCGCTCGCCTGGGGGCCGGAGCCGGTGTAGGGGATCCCGCGCGCCGCGAGGAGGCGCTGGACCTGCCCGTCCTCGCCGAACCTCCCGTGGAGCGCGACGAAGACGCAGTCCGTGCGAGAAGGCAAGCGCTCGAGCGCCGCCTCGCCCTCCTCGTCGATCACGAGAGAGAGCGCCTCGTGGCCGCGCGCTCCGAGCGCGGTCGCGACGGCCTTCCCCGAGCGGAGCGAGACCTCCCGCTCGGAGGAGAGCCCGCCCATGAGCACGCAGACCTTGAGCGCGCCGGTCCTCGTCGCGCGGCGGCGGCCCCGGAAGCTTGCTGTCGCGGGCATGCTCAGGCCTGCACTTTCTTCTCGGAGCCGGCGCACACGGAGGCGGCGGCCGCGTCGATCGCTCGTCCGAGCGCTTCGAGGTCGAAGGGCTTCGCGAGGAGGGCGAAGGCCCCGAGGTCTCGCGCGAGCATGACCTCCTCGTCCGTCCAGTGAGCCGAGGCGAGGACGACGGCGGCGCGAGAGCCGAGCGCCCGCGCGCCGGCGAGCACGTCGAGCCCGTCCGCGATCGGCATGCGCAGGTCGGAGAGGATCACGTCCGTCCCCTCGGGCTCTCGCGCGATGCAGGCGAGGCCGACGTGGCCGCTCCCCGCGTCGAACGAGATCTGGTGTCCGCGGCTCCCGAGGAAGATCGAGAGGAAGCGGCGGAGGCTCGTGTCGTCTTCCAGGACCATCACGCGTGCCATGTTCGTGCCCTCACGATTCGCCCAGGATCCGGAGCTCGAGCTCGTGCTCGTATCCCTTCTTCGCCCGCACGAGCGAGCGCACGTCCTCGACGAGGCCGAGGATCTCCTCGGCGCGCGCGCCGCCGTCGTTGACGATGAAGTTCGCGTGCTTCGCGCTCACGCGAGCCGCGCCGCGCGAGCGGTTCTTGAGGCCGAGCTCGTCGATCACGCGCCCGGCCGAGTCGCCCGCGGGGTTCCTGAAGATGCACCCCGCGCTCCGGGCGTCGAGAGGCTGGTGAGCCGCCTTCGCCCTCGCCGCGTCGAAGCGGCGCGCTCGCACGCTCTCGCGCCTCTCGCGGGCGAGCGAGAGCTCGACCTCGAGGAGGATCGTCCCTTCGAGGTCGCTCCCGCGGTAGCGAAGGCGGAGCTCCTCTCGCCCGAGCCAGCGCGAGCGGCCCTCGCGGTCCACGACGCGGCAGCGCAGCACCCGCTCTCCCACGGTGCCCGCGTTCCTCGGCCCGCCGGCGTTCCCGCACACGGCGCCGCCGATCGTCCCCGGGATCCCCGCGAAGAGCTCGAGCCCGGCGAGGTCGTTCTCCTCCGCGATCCTCGTGCACCGCTGGAGCGGCGTTCCCGCGAGCGCGCGCAGCGTCGTTCCCCGGACCTCGATGCCCTCGAGCTTCCGCGTCGCGACGACGGCCCCGTCCCAGGTCCCGTCCTTCGCGAGCGTGTTCGAGCCGCCCCCGAGCACGAAGACGGGCACTCCCCGCGAGCGCAGGACCAGGAAGGCCAGCTCGGCCTCCTCGGCGGTCCTGGGCTCGACGAGGAACCTCGCGGCTCCTCCCGCGCGGAAGGAGAGCCTCGACGCGAGCGGCGCGTTCCTCGTGAGCATTCCTCCGAGAGAGTGCTCGAGCTCGAGGTCGAGCGAGCTCACGGGCCTCAGGGCCACGACGCCTCGCAGCACGGGCATCCTCACGCGCGCTTCGAACGCCGCCGACTCTGCCTTGGGGCTCCTATCGCGATCGTGATCGTCGTCGTGGTCGCTCTCGTCGTCAGTCTCGTTGTCGTCGGTGTCGGCCGCTCCGGCTCCCCGAAAGACCCCTTGCCTTCCTGCAAGCACCGCGAGCTCGTGCGCCGCCCCCGTCGCGAGCGTCCCGGCTCCCATGAAGACGACGACGTCTCCCTCGCGCGCGAGCCTTCGAGCCGCGGCGACCATGCCGTCCTTCCCGCGAGCGTGGACGGCTTCGGTCAAAGGCTTCCTCTCGCGAACGGCGCGGGCGAGAGACTCGGCCGTGACGGAGGCCACGTCTTCCTTGGAGTCGCGGCAGATGTAGATGTCGGCGAGCACGACCCGGTCGGCGAGCGCGAGCGCGTCCGCGAACTCGGAGAAGAGGTGCCTCGTCCGGCTCGCCTGGTGCGGCTCGAAGCAGGCGACGATCCTCCGGGCGGGGAAGCGCACGCGAGCCGCCTTCACGACGGCGGCGACGGCGGTCGGGTGGTGCGCGTAGTCGTCGACGATGACGACGGGCTCGTGCGAGAGGACCTCGAAGCGCCGCGAGACGCCGCGGAACGTCGGGAGCGCGAGCGCGGCTACCCTCGGATCGACCCCGGCGCGGGCGACGGCCGCGATCGCCGCGAGGGCGTTCGCGACGTTGTGGATCCCCGGGATCCCGAGGCGCGCCCTCGCGACGCGCTCTCCCGCGACGAGGAGGTCGAAGGAGGCCATGCCGTCCTCGAAGCTCACGTTCGTCGCGCGGTAGTGCGCGTCTCGCTCGACGGAGAAGGTCGAGAGGAAGACGTCGGGGCGGGCTTCCTTGACGAGCTCGCCCACTCGAAGGGCGCTCGGCCAATCCGCCGAGACGACCAGCGTGCCGCCTTCTCTCAGGCCCACGCCGAAGGCGACGAAGGCTAGGACGATCTCGGGGAGGCCGCCGCCGTAGCAGTCGAGGTGGTCTTCCTCGACGTTCAGGATGACGGCCGTGCTCGGGACGTAGTTCAGGAAGGAGCGGTCGAACTCGCAGGCCTCGATGACGATGTCGGGCCCGGATCCGAGCGCGGCCGATCCGCCGAGCTGGGGCACTCGCCCGCCGACGATCCACGTCGGGTCCTTCCCCGACTCCTTGAGGATGTGAGAGACGAGGGCCGTCGTCGTCGACTTCCCGTGAGTTCCCGAGATCGCGATCCCTCGCCGCGCCGCGACGAGGGCTCCGAGCGCCTCGGCGTACTTCACGACCGGGATCGAGCGAGCGACCGCGGCCTCGAGCTCCGGGTGAGTCGCCGGGAGCGCCGCCGTCGCGACGAGGAGGTCCGTCCCGGGCTCGAGGTTCTCGCCCCTCTGCTCGTGGAAGACGCGCACGCCGCGCGCTTCGAGCGCCGCGGTCGTCGCGCTCGCCTTCTGGTCGGAGCCGGAGACGCGGTGCCCGAGGGCCCGCGCGAGCGACGCGAGCCCGGAGAGCCCCGTGCCACCGATCCCCGAGCAGAACACGTGGAGAGGCTCCTCGCCCGCCGGCCTGGCGAGCCGCGCGAGGAGCGCGCGCCGGCGCGCCTTCACGTCGAGCGGCGCAAACGAGCCCGAGCGGCCCTGCCTCGCGTCCACCGGTTCTCTCCGTGAGGTCGCTCTTCCGACCTCTCGGTGGACTTATCGGCCGGAAAGTGCTCGTGACGTGAGCTTTCCATGCATCCGCGCGTTGACGCGGCTTGCGGGGCTTGCTTCAATCCCCGCCCGAAAGCGAGCGTGCGCCCATGGGCCGCCAGTTCAAGATGACGACGAAGCTCAAGCGGAAGAAGCGCTACAACAGCCGCGTGAAGCAGCGCATCAAGGACGCGATCAAGGCCGCGAAGACGAAAAAAGGAAAGTAGAGTGCGG
>JACQDU010000710.1 GCA_016200955.1 bacterium | reverse complement strand
GGACGCGCGCGTCGGTCGAGAAGGCGATGACCGCGACGCGGTCGCCCGAGGTGAGCTGCGGCGCCAACCGCCGGCAGGCTTCCCTCATGAGAGTGATCTTGTTCTCGCCCGACATGCTGCCGGACACATCGAGGACGAGCGCGAGGTCCACGGGACGCCTCTCGGAGTCGCCCTTGGCCTCGTCTCCCGTGACCTTCACGTCCACGTAGACGGTGCCGTCCTGGCCGTAGACGAGCTTCGACTGGCCGAGGACTCCCTCGACCGTGATCGCGCCCGCGCGCACGCGGCCGCCGCCCGGGCTCGCGGTGTTGACGACGACCACGGGGCCGACCGGCGGCTTGACCAGCACGACCGGAGGCAAGGGCTCCACGAGCGGAGGAACCGGCTTCACGAGGGGCTCGATCCGCGGGGCCGGGGCGGTCCTCCAGAAGAACTGCCCGATGGGAAGGATCCCGAGAGCCGAGGCTCCGACCAGGATCCCGAGCACCGCGAGGCTCGCCTTGCCGTTCGTACTCAACATGCGCTCTCCCTCCGAATCGGTTCCGTCTCGGCGTAGATCACGCGAACGGCGACCTTTTTGGGGGAGAGAAACCCAGAAAGACGTCGAAGTTCGGGAGAGCCGAACTTCCCGGGAGACGGGCGTTTACCGCTCGAGGATCGCGAGGGCGTACCGCGGGCGCGCGGCGATCTTCCGGAAGAGTCCGCGAGCCGGCCCGCGAGCGAACGCCTCTCCCAGGCGAGAGTGCGTGGCGTAGTGCTTCTCGACGAGCTGGATCCCCGTCGCGACATCGTCGGGCGTCGCGCGCTCGCGCCCGGCGAGGACGGCCTGCGCCCGCGCGACGTAGCGAGCGGCCGCCACGTGGAGCACGAGGAGAGCGAGGCCCACGCGCGCTCCCAGGATCGGGAGGAGGCGACGGCGGAAGATCGCGTGGTCCGCGTAACGCCGGAGCGGCTCCGAGAGCTCCGGCGACTCCCACGGGAGCTCGACTCCTCTCACGGCCCTGATCGAGACGCGCGCGTCGAGCGGGAGGCAGTGCGCGGAGCCGACTCCCAGGGCTTCCTTCACGAAAGCCCAGAAACCCCGGAGCGCTCGCCCGAGCGAAGTGCCCGCGTCTGAGCCGCCCACGTCCACGAGCGAGAGGAACTGACGGAGGAGGATCCTCACCGTGCGCGGAGCGCGGCGCTGGCGTCGAGCGATCTCGACGATCCGCGCTGGACCCATGCGCTTCCAGCCCGCGACGAAGTCGCGCACCGCTCCCGCGGGCGGCTCGTCTTTCCCGGCGGCCCTCACCCGGAGGAAGTCCGCGAGCATGGCCGAGGCGACGGCGAGCGAGCCCAGGCTCGCCGGCACGGAGCGCGGGTCGGCGATCAGGAGCTCCCGCAGGAAGGCCTCGAAGGCGGCGTAGTCCTCCCAGAGGACGGGGAGGCCGTCGTCGATCAGGATCCTCTCGGGCGCTCGCTCGACGCGGAGTGCGTGGGCGTGGAGGCGGCGCAGCTCGGCCTCCTGCGCGAGCAGCGGCGGCGCGCTCGCGCCCTCGCGGCGGCGGACGCCCGGGCAATAGTGCGAGAGGCCGACGGTCACGCCCTCCTTCGACTCCGAGAAAAGGAAGGGGAACTGCTGGCAGACCTGCGGCTTCTCGAGGAAGCCGAGCTTGCTGTGGATCGTGCAAAGATTGTTTTGGGTGAGAAAGACGCAGGAGCCGCACGAACGCCGCTCGATCGTGTAGGAGAGCTCGTCCGCTCCGCTCTCGACCACGCCCGCCGCAAGAGGGAGGCGCTTCTTGAAGGGCACGGCCCCCGCGAGCTCGGGCAAGCTCGCGCTCCAGTCATGGGAGAGGAGCTTCTCCGCCGAGGGAGCGTCGACGCGGATCTCCCACCTGTCGCGGCAGCAGCGCCCGCAGCTCGTGCACTCGAAGTCGAGGTCTTTCGGGAACAGGAAGGGGAGCTGCGCGGGCGACTTTTCTTCCACGGAGAGAGTCTACTCTCCGTCGAGCGACTTTCAGCTCGAAGGTGGGGGCGGCGGCCGCTCGTCCCGGAGCTGCTCGAAGGCCGCCTCGAGAGCGTCCTGGGGCGGCGGCGTCAGCAGCCGCCGCGTCGGAGGCCCGGGAGTCGCGGGAGGCGTCTCCATCTTCATGCGAGCGCTCCCGCGGCGGATCGCGCGGACCGCCTCGACCTTCCGCTCGAGGGAGGAGATCTCGGCGCGGAGGCGCGCGGTCGCGGCGCTCTGCTGATCGGCGTCGGCCGCCGCGAGCTCCCGCTCCCTCTCGTAGACGAGCGCCCGCGAGAGGGCCTGGTCGGCGAGGTCCTGGCGCTCCTTCTCCCGGCCCAGGTCGACGTTCGCTCGCCAGCGCTCGGCCTTCTCGCGCGCGGCGTCGGCCCGGACCTGCGCGAGCTGCCGCCTCGCGTCGGCCTCGACGAGGTTCAGGCGATACTCGCGGAGGAGCGCCTCGAGCTCGAGCAAGCGCCGCCTGGTCTCGCCGTCGTCGGGCGCACGCGCTCCCCCGAGCCGGCGAAGGTTCTCGTCCGCGATCTCGTGCGCCAGGCGCTCGAAGTGCTTCGCTCTCTCGAACAGGCCCACGCGCCTAGCTTACTCCCCTTCCTCGACTCTCACTACGACCAGAACGGAGGAGAGGCGCGTCGCGAAGACGAAGACACGAAGGAGAAGGGGAGCGCCCCCCGTGCCTTCGTGTCTTCGTGGTTCGTTCTTTCTCACGTTACGCGGCGTCGGCCTTCTTCTCGGCCGGCTCGCCGTTCCGCCTGAGCTCGGCCGGAACCGCGTCGAGCATGGCCTTCACGCCGGGCAGCGCGCGAGCGGCCTTCTGCGCGAGAGCGGTGGGATCCGAGTCCACGTCGGCGAACTTGAGGAGCTCCTTGAACAGCGGGAGCGCCGCGCCCGCTTCGAGGATCGAGCCGAGCATCTTGCTCGTGGTCCCTGCCTGGGCGTTCCCGTTCTGGCCGGGCATGCCCGAGAGGTTCACGATCTTGATGTCGCTGATCTTCTCCGCCGGCTTCATGAGCTCGCGGACGATCGCCGGGGCCTGCTCGATGAGCTTGAGCGCGGCTTCCTGGACGAGGACGTTCTGCGAGATCGCGTTCTTCGCCTCCACGTGAGCACGGACGCCGGCCGCGTCGGCCTGGGCGCGCGCGAGCTCGGCTTGCGCCAACCTCTCGATCGCCTGGGCCTCGAGCTCGGCCGCCTCGGCCCTCGCCTCGGCGGCTCGCTTGATCGCGTAGGCAGCGGCGTCCGCCGCGATCTGCTTGGAGATCCGCTCGATCTCCGATTCGGCCTGCTGGGAGATGATCATGACCTGCTTCCCGCGCTCGGCCTCGGCCGTCTGCGTGACGGTCAGGACGGCCTGCGAGGCACGCTCTCGCTCGGCCACGGTGAGCAGGCGCTCGGCCTCCTTCTTCTCCCGCTCCTGGTCCTTCAGGATGACGCCGATCTCCTTGTCCCGCTTCGCCCGCTCGATGGCGAGCTCGGCCTGGACCTCCGCCTGGACGCGCTCCTGCTTCCGGGCCACGAGGAACGTCTCCTTCGCGAGGAGAGCGGCCTCCTTCTCCTGGGCCTTCTGGACGAGGAACGTGTCCTTCTCGAGAGCGGCTTCCTGGACCTTCCGGTCGCGCTCGATCCCCTCGGACTGGACGCGCAGGTCCGTCTGGATCTGCTGCTCCTGGACGCCCTGGTCCTTGGAGATCTTGCGCCGGGCGACGGCTTCCTCCTGGGCGAGCTTCTGCTCCTGGGTCTGCCGCTGCTGGTCGGCCTTGTAGGTCTCGACCTCGCGCGACTGCGTCGCCTGGGCGAGCTCGCGCGCCTTGTCGAGCTCGAGGGCCTGCTTCTGCCCGTCGACCTCGCGGCGCTTGATCTCGACCTCGGCGTTGACGTCCTTCTCCTTCACGGCGACCTGGGTCGCGCGCTCGATCTCGTTCCGCTCCTTGCGGCGGAGCTCCGTCTGCTCGGTGATCTTCCGGAGTCCCTCGGCGTCGAAGACGTTCGTCGGGTTGTAGAACTTCCGGTCGGTCTGGTCGAGGTGGACGATCGAGACCGTCTCGAGCGTGAGGCCGTTCTTCATGAGCTCTTCCTGGAGGGCCTTGTGGACGGCGTCTGCGAACTCGTCGCGCTTCTGGTGGAGCTCCATGAGCTCCCTCGTCGCGGCGACGGAACGGAGAGCGCCCACGAGCTTGCCTTCCACGAGCTCCTTCACGGAAGCGGCGGAGAGGGCCTTGTCGCCGAGCGAGCGCGCGGCGTTCAGGACCTTCGACTCCTCCGGCTCCACGCGGAGGTGGAAGACGACCTCGAGGTCGACGCGGTACTTGTCCTTCGTGATGAGGGCCTGCTCGCCCTTCCTGGCCACCTCGAGCTGCATGGTCTCGAGGGAGATCATGCGCATGTTGTGCAGGAAGCCGACGACGAAGGCCCCGCCCGAGATCACGACGAGCGGCCGGCCTCCCTTGCCCGTGCGCACGAAGGCCATCTCCGCGGAAGCCTTCCTCCAGAGCGTCTTGAACGCGATGACCGTGGTCAAGGCGACGACGAGGATGGCTCCCGCGAGCCCGAGCGCGAGCACGAGAGGAGTCGGGAGGCTCGAGACCTCGAAGGTCTGGGCGAGGAAGCTCGTTGCGAACACGGCTACGCCTTCCTTTCTTCTGCTGCTGCGTCTTTTCGTTCACCCGAGGTCGCCCCGGGAATCGCGCCCGCTCCGGCGGGCGAGCAGACGAACACGTTCTCGCGCGGCAAGAACCGCTCGAGGCGAGCTCGCGTTCCCTTGGCGATGGGCGGCGCGCCGGGCGCCGTCCTCAGGTAGATCGTGTGGAGGCCGCCATTCTGGTCCTTCCAGGTCCCGCGGCCCTCGTTCTCGTCGACGACGAGGCTCTCGACCGTCACCTTCTCACCGGTCAACCGGCGGAGCTTCGTGCCCTCGGTCTCGACCGTCGCCGCGAAGCGCCCGAGGATCGACGTGAGGAGCTTCGAGAAACCAAGCCCCAGCACGAGCGCGATCGGGAGCGACGCGAGGACCATGGGAGCTCCCGCGGCCACTCTCCCCGTCTCCGCGAGCGCCCACGTCGCCGCGAGCCCGAAGATCCCGAAGGAGAGGAGGACCGACTGGAGCACCGCCATGAACGGCACGCGGCCGAAGTTCAGGAACCTGAACGCTCCCGCGACGAGGTCGCCGGTCGAGCCGACCTCGACGTCGTGATCGGCGTCCAGGTCGTGATCTCCCGCAACGTCGTGCGAGACGTCAGCGTCGTGATCGACGGAGACGTCGTGATCCACGTCGAGATCGTGGTCCAGGTCGACATCATGGCCGATCTCGCAGTCGTGGCCGACCGCGACATCGCCGTCGAAGTCGTGCGCCACGTCGAGGTCGTGCTCGGCGTCGACGTCATGCTCGCCCGACGAGGAGAGCCCGGCTCCCACGACCTGGATCGCGAACAGCGCGAGCCCGAGCACCAGCGGCACGAGATAGACGGTGTTGTGCCACAGCTGGGCGAACTCGAGGAAAGCTCTCATGGCCTTCTCCCCGCTCGACGACGCGTTCGGGTTCGGAGCGCAAGAGGCTTGCCCATGACGCGAGCGCACCGAAGCGAGGCGACAGCTTGCATTAGGAGAGAAGGCGATCGAGCGAGAGGCGCCGATCACCACCTCGCGGCGCCGGCTCCGAGGAGTGGTGGCAAACTCGCCCTCCTCCGCTTAGGATCCTCTCGCTGCCTTGGTGGTGCTCAAACGCAGAGCACAG
>JACQDU010000709.1 GCA_016200955.1 bacterium | reverse complement strand
GTCCTTCGTGATCCCGCGGTTGTTCCACGACATGAAGTCCCGGGGGTCGAGCTCGAGGACGTGGTCGTAGTCGGAGATGGCCCGCTGGAGCTGCCGCAGCGAGAACCACGACGCCCCGCGGTTCTTCCAGGACATCGCGTGCTTCGGGTCGAGCTCGATCGAGCGCGTCAGGTCGGCGACGGCGGAGGCGTGGTCTCCCTTCGCCTGACGGGCCGTGCCACGGTTGAACCACGCGCTCGAGTTCCTGGGGTCGAGCTCGATCGCCCGCGTCAGGTCCTCGATCGCCTTGTCCCACTCGCCCCACTTCCGGACGCGCGCGTCGCCCCGGCCGGCGAAGGCCTGGGAGCACTTCGGGTCGAGCTCGAGCGCCTTCGTGAACGCGGCGATCGCGCCGTCGTTGTCGGTCTTCGCGAGAAGCGCCGCCCCCTTGTCGAGAAGGGCCTTCACCGGATCGACCCTGGGCGGAGCCGGCTTCGTGGTCGTCGTCGCGGGAGGAGGGAGCGGCGCCGTGCCGGTCGGTGCGGCGTTCGACGACGGCCCGAAGATGAGGGCGCCGAGACCGACTCCGGCCGCGAGGAGCAAGACGGCCCCCAGGGCGGCCGACGCCCACCTTGCCCTCCGGGGCGCTCCCTCCCGGAGGGCCCTCGCGAAGGCGCCCGCGTCCTCGAAGCGGGCCCTCGGGTCGCGCGCGAGAGCGCGCTCGATGGCGCGCTCGACCCACGCGGGCGCCTCGGGCCGGCGCGAGCGGAGGGGCTCGTAGCTGCCGAGCTCCACCTTCGCGAGGAGCTCGACCACGGTCTCTCCCTGGAACGCAGGCTCGCCCGCGAGGCACTCGTAAAGGATCGCTCCCAGGGAGAAGACGTCCGCCGCGGGAGTCGCCTCGCGCGCGTTCAGCATCTGCTCCGGCGCCATGTATCCGGCCGTGCCGTGGAAGTCGCCCGCTTGCGTGAGCGACACGCTCCGCCCGAGCCCGAGAGCGTCGGAGCGGAAGTGCTTCGCGAGGCCGAGGTCGGCGATGAGAGGCCGTCCGTCTTCCGTGAAGAGGACGTTCTCGGGCTTCAGGTCGCGGTGGATGATCCGTCGCGAGTGCGCGTGTCCCACCGCATCGGCGAGCGCCGCGACGAGCGAGAGCGCCTCCTCCATGGGGAGCTGCTTTCGTCCGAGCCGGGCGCGGAGAGTGCCTCCCGGGAGGAACGGCATGACGAGGTACGGCCCCGCCGCGAGCCCTCGCCACGACGAGCCGGAGGACGAGCTCGCGTCGCCCGCGTCGAGGAGAGGCACGAAGCCTTCGTCCGCTCCGAGCGAGAGGAGGAGCCTGCGCTCGCGCTCGAAGCGCGCGCGGTGCTCCTGGGAGTCGAAGCGCCGGAGGACCTTGATCGCGACGATCCTCCCCGAGGGAGCGCGCGCGCGGAGGACCACGCCCGTGCCGCCGCGGCCGATCTCGTCCTGGACCTCGTACGCCCCGAGCCGCATGCCCTGAGGATCGCGCGGGCGGGCGCGGCTCGCAACGGCTTGGTTGGATCGGGGTGCCGGTCACCGTTGCGGGTCGCCGGTCTCCGGGTCGGTTGCGGTCACCGGTCACCGGAAGCCGGTCACCGTTTGCCGGTCTCCTGTCTCCGGTCACCGGTCACGGGTTGCCGGTCTCCGGTTGCCGGTCTCCGTTCCGGTTGCGGGTCACCGGTTGGCGGTCTGCCAAGACCGTGCGGATCGCGCCCTCTCGTCTAGATTACAGGGCGTATTCGGCATGGTTGCGACTCGCGACCATGAACGCTCGGCGCGGTGTCGGGAACGCGAAGACGCGAAGATGTGAAGACGCGAAGGGCTCGGCCGGCGACGCCGAGCTTCTTCTTCGGGACGCTCTTTGCGCCTTCGCGCCTTTGCGCCTTTGTGTTCTCTCGCGGGGTCGGGACTGGAGACCGTGCTGAATCGCGCCCTTTCGTTTAGTCGTCGCCGAAGATGGCGCGCTTGACGCTCTCCCAGAGCGAGCGGAACCGCGAGATCTGGAGCTGGTCGACGTTCGGCTTCCAGATCTTCCCCGTCACGCGGACGCCGTCGAACTGCTTGAAGATGTCGTCGAAGAGCGAGCCCGTCTTGAAGGGCACCAGCTCCATGTCGGCGTCGCCGTTCCACCAGAGCTTCCCGCTCTTGCCGCCGAGCGTGAGCGTCGCGGAGTCGAGGCGGATCACGTCGACGATGACCTCCTGCGGCGTCAAGCTGAGCTTCGTGTAGATCCGGTCGAAGGAGGTCGGGTCGAGCGCGGACTCGCCCCTCGCCGCTTTCGTGACGATGAGAGGGAGCGTGCCCAGGAGGAAGGGCACGCGCACGAGGTTCGCGTCCTTCGCCTGGAGGACGCCCTCGCCGTGGATCCCGACCGCGGTCTTGTCTTCCTGCATGCCGCCGCCGCGGAAGGTGAGCGACCCCGAGAGCTCTCCCTTGACCGGCTCACCCGGGCCGATCTTCGTGGGCTCTCCCTCGCTCGTCTACTGGAGGCGCGAGAGCTGCTGCGCCGCCTCCTGGAGCGAGGCCTTGTCGAGGAAGAGGTAGCCCGAGTACTGCTCCGTCTTCAGATTCATGTCCACCCGGCCGCGGAGCGGGCCCTTGTAGAAGGTCGCCGTGAAGGGCTCTCGCGGCGTCCCGAACGAGAGGAGCGCGTCCTTCATGTGGATCGGGATCTGCGCGTTCGTGAGCACCTGCTTCTTCCAGGAAGCCGAGTCGAGCGCGAGGGCGCCCTCGATCTCGAGCGGCTCGAACTTCGCCACGCTCCCCGCCACGCGGAGCGTCCCTTTCACGTCCTCGAAGCGGAGGCCGGCCGTGATCGCGAACGCGCTCGTCCTCACCTCGGCGAGGAAGCGGATCTTCGCGCGGTCGTCCTCCATGGGCACCGCGAGCGCGAGCCCGACGTCGAGCGAGCCCTTGAGGTCGAGGTCGCGCACGACCTTCACGAAGTCCGCGGGAGCATCATTCTCGAGCTCGGTCGGGACGAGGCCGCGCGCCTTCACGCGGAAGATCGCCGTCCCCGGCGGCGCGAACGACTCGCGCGCGTCCGCGGGAGAGGCGCCTCGCTTGACCTCGATCTCGGCTTGCTTCAAGCGAGCCTTCAGGTCCACGAAGGCGGGCTCGCCGTTCTTGATCTCGAACGTCCCGCGCACGTCCTCGAACGGGAGCGGGAGGATCTTCGGCACGACCTTCACGCCGCGCGGGCTCACGCGCACGTCGATCGTCGGCGACTCTCCCGTGCGGCGCACGCGGAGGTCGAGGTCGCAGGGCCCCTCGATCGGGTAGCGCTCGAGCGCCGCGAGGACCTTCCCGCGAGCGAGCTTCCGCGTCGCCTCGTCCACCTCGAGGCCGTCTATGTGCGCGATCAGGTCGAGGGCCGGGCGCTGCACGGACTCCGAGCCCTGGCGCATCGCGACCGACCCTCCGGCGGACACGGGCGCTCCGCGGAAGCTCGCCTTGAGCCCGTCTATGTGAATGCGCTCGCCGTCGAAGCGGAGAGTGCCGCGGACGTCCTCGATCGGCGAGCTCGCGAGGCCCGCGAGGTCGGCCGCGAGGAGCGCGACGCGAACCCTCGCTCCCGCGAGCGAGACCGTCCCGGTGATGTCCGGCGGCAGGAGAGGGGCGAGGCCTATGCGCAGGCTCGCGTCGACGTGCCCTCCCTCGGGCTCGAGCTTCGCGATCGCCGCGCGCGCGTCCTCCGGGAGAGCCTCGAGGAGAGAGCGCTCGATCGGGACCATCTCCGCCCGGACCGAGATGTTCACGATGGGATCGCGCGCGGTCTTCTGCGTCCCGGTGGCCTCTCCTTGCCCGTTCGTTTCGCGCGGGAGCTCGACCTGGCCGTCGAGCGAGAAGCGGCCGCCCAGGGCGGCCTTTCCTTCCACGGACCGGAGCGAGATGACGCGGCCGCTCCGCGCTATGTCGAAGCTCTGGATCTGCGCGCGGTAAGGAAAGGCGTCGAGCGCCGCCGTCAGGAGGTCGCCCTCTCCCTGGATATCGAAGGAACGGGGAGAGAGGACGCGAGCCCTCACGTTCTTGACGCCGCCCCGGGGAGCGATGCGGTCCACGATCGCCGCCACCTCGGGCGGGAAGGCTCGCTGAACGTCGCGGTCGAGCTCGATCCGCGAGCATCGCACGTCGAGCCCGCCCGAGAACTCGCCTCGCTCCTTCGCATCGAGGACGATCGTGCCGGAGATCACCGCCGCCGTGACGCCCGGCGCGTTCGCCCGCAGCGCGAGGTCGACCTCGACCTCGGGCCGCTCTCCCGCGAGCGCTCCCTCGCGCCAGCTCGGGATGACCTCGACGTGACCGTCGGTCCTCACGCGATACGGGAACGCCTCGGGCTCGACTCCCACGCCGTCCAGGTCCACCTCGACGCGCGGGACCGCGCGCCCCGCCGGGTCGGACTTCGCGACCGTGATCTCGAAGCCGGCCTTTCCGCCGCTCGGGCGGAACGGCTCGACCATGCGAGCGACCTCCTGGTCGAGCTTGCTGATGAGGCTCGGCCCGATCGGGACGCCCTCGCCGCTCACGCGCACGTGGATGAGGTCGCCGTGGACGATCCTCGCCGCGACGTGGCCGTGTCCGCCGATCTCGAAGGAGCCGTCGGCATCGACCTCGACGTTCCCGCCCTCCTTCAGCGTGAAGCTCCCCGTGGTCGCGGTGAAGCGCACCGGGTAGTCCGCGAAGGCCGCGCTCTGACCGCCCGTCACGTCCGAGCGAACCGAGATCGCGGGCTCGTCCATGAACGGTCCCTTGAAGATCAGGACCTTGGAGGGGCCGCACGTGCCCGCAACCCCGAACTGGTCGTAGACGGCGCGCACGTCGGGTGGCATGGCCGAGCGAAGGGTCTCGTCGAACGGGACCTCACGGGCGTCGATGTAGATGAAGAGCGTGACTTTCTCTTCCGGATTCCCGAGGAAGAACGACCCGCGCGACTTGAGCAAGCCCGCGCCGGCCGTCGCCGCCGTCACGTCCTCCCAGGAGACGATCCCGGGAGAGATCTCGAAGCGGCCTTTGATGTCCGTGATCGGGTAAGGGAACTTCTTCGGGTTGAGCGTGCATCCCTTCGCGTGGACGTAGACCTCCGGCCGAACCTCCATCTCGGTCCCGAACAGCCGGAGCGTGACGCGGGCGTCGACCGTGCCCGTCGGGTTGAGCTCGCTCCAGATCACTTCCTGGACGTAGCGGGGAAGGACGGAGCGGAGGAGGGGCCCGACCTTCGCGTTCCCGACCTCGATCGGGAGCCTCACGCGGCCGTCCTGGGTGCGCTCGACCTCGAACGACGCGAAGGGGACGATGTCGCACTTCTTCCAGCCCGGCTCTCCCGTCACGTCGACGCCCGTCGGATAGAACGGGCTCGAGGGGCCGACGAGAGCGCCGATCGCCAGGCTCCCTCTCCCCTTGACCTCGCCGTTCGGGAAGACGGTCACGCGCGCCTGGTCGCACGTCACGAGAGAGCGAGAGCCCACGTCCTCGTCCTCGAAGCGGAGGCGCGCGTCCTCGATCGTGATCGTGACGTCGCTCGCGAGGCGGAGCCCGCCGCCCGAGGAAGCCGGCACGTCGAGGTTCAGCTTCCCGTCCTTCGAGCGGCGGAGGTTCGCTCGGAGGCCGCGGATCAGGACCTCGCGGGGCTGGAGCCAGTCCGACAGCGAAAGCACCGCCTCGACGCGCTTGATCGTCGCGAGCGGGAGCCCCGTGCCCTTCTCCTTGACCGCGAGGTCCTCGACGACGACGCGGCTCGGGAAGTCGACCTCGATGTGCCCGATCTCGGGGTTCCAGTCGGGGACGAGCTTCTGCAGGATGAGACGCGCGCGGGTGTCGAGCTCCTTCGGGTTCCGGAGAAGGATGAGGTTGTCCACCCACGCGAGGACCGCGAGATTCGCGAGGACGATCAAGAACGCAGCGACGAGCCGTCTGCGCATTTCCGCTAGAGCCTAGCGTGCTTACGCTCCCGGGTCGAGCGGGGCGGGGTCCTTCACCCCGACCGAGAAAAAGAGGCCCGGGCGCGCGGCGGGGGAAGCCGCGCGCCCGGCCCCAACGATCGCGAACGGGAAGTCGGGGGAAGGGTCGGGGGAAAGACCGCCCGCTCGCACAGGAAGAACGCCCGGAGCCCGCCGCGAATTTCCGCCTCCGCAGGGAGGCGGACCCGGGCTTCCGTGTGCCCCGCCTCGCAGCAGTACGGTAGAAGGTCCGGTCCGGAGGGCGGACTTGCTGAGGCTCGGGCTCGTAGGAACGGGCAGGTTCGCGTCCCGGTCCCTCGCGCCCGCGATCCGGGGAGCGCCGGGCGTCCGCTTCCGGTCCGTCGTCTCCCGGGACGCCGAGCGCGCACGGGAGTTCGCGTACCGGGAGGGCGCCGAGCACGCCCACGCGAGCCTGGGAGACTTCCTCGCCGACCCGGACCTCGACGCGGTCTTCGTCGCTTCCCCGGATCCGACGCACGAGGAGCTCGTGCTGGCCGCCGCGGAAGCGGGGAAGCACGTGCTCTGCGAGAAGCCGCTCGCGACGAGCGCGGCGGCCGCGCGCAGGATGCGCGACGCCTGCAAGAGAGCCCGCGTCCGGCTCGGCGTCGCGTACCACAACCGGCACCACCCCGCTCACAGGCAGCTCTTCGAGTGGACCCGCGCGGGCGAGCTCGTAGCGATCGTGCACGTCCGCATGTTCTTCATGATCCAGGCGAAGGACGCCTCGAACTGGCGGTGCCGCGCGCCGAACCCGTGGTGGGCGATGGCCGCGGTCGGCACTCACCTCGTCGACCTCGCGTGCGCGATCGTGGGGGAGGACGTGGAGGACGTCTTCGCCCGCTTCTCGAGCCCCGTCTTCGGCGCCGAGAACGAGGAGATCGCGCGGCTCTCGCTCGGTTTCCCCAAGGGAGCGACCGCCGAGGTGGGCGCGTTCATGACGCTCCCCACGCTTCCCTCGAGGCTCGAGGTGCTCGGGACGAAGGGGCGCGTCTCGTCGGAGGGCACGGTCGGGCCCGGCGGCGGGACCATGCTCCGGGACGGCGCTCCCGTGGCCTTCGAGAACGTGAGCTCCTACCAGGGAGAGGTCGAGGACTTCGCCCGTGCCGTCCAGGAAGGCCGCGATCCCGCCTGCTCGGGCGACGCGGGCGCGAGGAACATCGAGGTCCTGGAGGCCGCCAAGCTCTCGAGCCGAAGCGGCCGCCGCGAGCGCCCCGAGCGAGGCTGAACGAGCTCGCGGCGGGTCCTCGTCGTCTTCGCGCGGTCTTCGAGGAGCGAGCCCGGGTGCCCGGCGCCGGGCGCTCCTCGCCGGGACTTCGCGAAGAACGCCAGCGCCTTGCCTTCGCCCCTCCCGGGGCCTTAGCTTCTGCGCGGCACGCCGTGCGCTCGCGCGAACGGCGGGAAGAGGGGGAAAGATGGAAGGACACGAGAGGCCCGCTCCGTCGCTCGAGGAGCTGGGCGCGCCCGCCGAGGTCGCATCGGCGCTCCGGGAGCTCCAGGCCGAGCTCGCTCGCTCCGCGGGAGCGAACCTCGCCGGGCTCGTCCTCTACGGCGGGCTCGCGCGCCGCCGCTACCGGCCCGGGAAGAGCGACGTGAACCTCGCGGTGCTCCTCAGAGATGCTTCGGGAGCGGAGCTCGCGAAGATCGCTCCCGGGCTCCGAGCAGCCTGGCGCGCGGCGCGGATCGAGCCCTGGATCCTGACGCCCGACGAGGTGAGGAAGGCCGCCGACGTCTTCCCCACGAAGCTCCAGGACATCCAGGCCCACCACGTCGCCCTCTCGGGCGAGGACCCCTTCCACGACCTCACGGTCGAGCGAGAGCACGTGCGCCTTCGCATAGAGCAGGAGCTCAGGAACCTCGCGCTCCGGCTCCGGCGCCGGTTCATCTCGACGATCGACGACAGGGGAGCGCTCGCCGCGGGGCTCGCCGCTACGGTCGCTCCGCTCGCGGTCGAGCTCGCGGCCCTCGTCCGTCTCTCGGGAAAGCAAGTCCCGGAAGACGACACGCCGGCCGCGGTCTTCGCCGCCGCCGCGGCGGCCTTCGACCTCGACCGCGAGGCGCTCGCGCGTCTCGCCGGTCTCGCGCTCGAGACGAGCGCGCCGGACGACGCCGCCTCGCTCTACGGGCGAGTCCTCCAGGCCGTCGCGCGCTCCGCAGAGGCCGCCGACGCCCTCCACGAGAGGAGGTGAGCCGTGAACCCGCTCGACATGCACGGCCCCGAGTTCCTCGGCTTCTACGCGGCGACGGTCGGTCTCGTCTCGATCGTGTCGCTCGTCGTGCGCTGGGCGCTCCGGCCGCCCTACGATGCGCCGCTCCTCTCGGGGTACAACCTCGACGCCTACGAGGTCGCATTCCTCTCGGGCGGCGCGAAGACCGCGGTCGATGCCGCGATCGCGAGCCTCGTCCACAGGAAGCTCCTCAAGGTGAGCCCGACGACGCGCCGCCTGGAGCCCGCCGGGAAGCCG
>JACQDU010000731.1 GCA_016200955.1 bacterium | reverse complement strand
TTCGTCACGGCGATCGCTTGGAGCCCGGACGGGAGGCGCCTCGCCGCGACGGGGCGCAACGGTTACGTCAGGGTCTTCGAGACGACGAGAGGAACGTTGTCGGGGGAAGCGAAGTGTGACTGGAGCTGGGCCTTTTCTCTCGCCTGGTCGCCCGACGGGAGAGAGCTCGCGTCCGGGAACCACGAAGGCGTCGTCCAGGTCTGGGACGCGAGCAACCTTTCGCCCCTGCGGATGCTCCAGGACCACCGAGGGACGGTGAACTGGGCGATCGCCGTGGCGTGGAGCCCGGACGGCAAGCGGGTCGCCTCGAGCCTCAAGGCGGGGAAGGTCGTCCTCCAGAACGCGAACGGCGAGGGGCAAGAGGTCGCGCTCGAGTGCTCGCGCGCTCCGACCTCGGCCGCCGCGTGGAGCCCCGACTCGAAGCGCCTCGCGACGGGAGCCGACGACGGGAAGATCCGGCTCTTCGACGGCGCGTCGGGGCGCAAGCTGGACGAGCTCACCGCGCCCGGCTCCGTCGGGTCGATCTCCTGGAGCCCGGACGGGCGCTTCTTCGCCGCGGGCTGCGGGGAACACTCGGTCCTCCTGTGGGACGCGTCGAAGTTGGGCGCGGCGCCTCTGCTCGTGGGTAAGCACACGCGAGGCGTCTCGTCGGTGGCGTTCAGCCCGGACGGGAAGCTCATCGCGTCGGGCAGCCCCGACCGGACCGTCAAGCTGTGGAGCTTCGAATCGAGAGCCGAGGTGGCTTCGCTCCGCATGCCGGGCGTGGTCTCGGCCGTGGCGTTCAAGCCCGCTTCCGCGGGAGGCCGGCCGTGGCTCGCGTGTGCGATCGACGAGACCCTCGGGAGGGTGCTCCTCTACCCCCTCGATGAGCTCCTCGGAGGCAAGTCTCCCGAGAGCGTCCTCGCGGAGACCGAACGGGAGACCGGGCTCACGATCAAGGGCGCCTCGCTCGACCCGGTGATCAAGGATCAGTAAGCGGCCATCCCGCCGATCTGGAGCCGGACGCGGTAAGCGCCCTCGATGACCTCGGCCGCTTGCTGCGAGAGGCCGAGGAGCTTGGCGGCGGCGTTCAGGATGCTGCGCTCGCGCGGGTTCAGCTCGACGTGCTGGCCCTTGTGGTAGGTCGTCTCGAGGAGCTCCTCGTAGAGGATCCCGTGCAGGTCGCTCTCGAGCTCCGAGCACAGCGAGGCCTCGAGCGTGACGGCCTTCGCGCACTCGTCGAGGAAGGCGCGCTCCGAGTCCAGGAGGACGCCGTCTCCCATGCCCACGAGATACGTCGCCACGAAGAGGTGCCGGGCGAAGGCGCGGTCGCGGCGCGTCTCGGCGAGCTGCTCGCGCAGCTTCTCGCGGTCCACTCCCTTGAGCTCCGGGCTCTTCGCGAGCTCCGAGACCTGGAGGAAGGCGGCGAGGTGCTCGAGGGCGGTGCGCTCGTCCTGGGTCGAGGGGCCGTCCGCCTCGCACATCCCCGCGGCCGCGAGCATGACGAGGCGCCGCTGGTCCCTGGAGAGGGCCTCCCAGCCTCCCTCGGGGAGGACGCGGCGCGCGCGCGCGATGCTTCGCTCGGGATCGAAGGCGAGCATGACCTCTCCCCGTGAAGTTCTAGCACGCGTCGGAGCCACGAGCACCCGACGCACGATCGCGCCCCGCGATTCGGCCCCATGGTTCTTCGCGAAAGGCGAGACCCGGGCGGGCGTCTTCTCTCCCGTTGAACGATATCGCCAGCTTCCACGAACCTTTCCGTTTGCGTTCCCGTCTCGACTTGCTACCATCCGCGCCTCTCCGCTGCGGCCGCAAGGCGGCGCGGGGACCGAACGCGCTTCGCCGGAGGCCGCCTCCGGCGAAGGGTGGTGCGTTCCGAGAACACGAGGAGAGCTCGCTTTGCGAGCTCCGGGCGGAAGCCCGAGAGGCAGACCTCAAGAATGATCACCGCGGACAAGCGCAAGGAGCTCGTCGCGAGCTTCAAGACGCACGAGAAGGACTCGGGCTCGCCGCAGGTCCAGGTCGCGATCCTGACCGAGCGGATCCGGAGCATCACCGAGCACCTGAAGACTCACAGGAAGGACCACACGACCAGGCGCGGGCTCCTCATGCTCGTCGGGCAGAGGAACCGGCTCCTGCGTTACCTGGGCCGGGTCGACCGGGACGGCTACCAGAAGCTCATCCAGACGCTCGGACTTCGCAAGTAGTGCCGGGGCTCCGCCGCGAGGGCGGACCCGCGGCCTTTCTCGGGAACGAAGCAGCCGGACGCGGCCAATCTCGCGAGCGCGCGCACCGCTCTCCCAGCGCTGGGACGGCCGGGCCGCGCTCGCCGCGCGTACGGGGCGAGGGTCGCAAGAGGCAAGAGGCCAGAGGCTAGAGGCAAGAGAGGAAAAAGAGGAATGTCCATTCCGCTGCAGACGCCGGTGAGCGTCTCCCGCGAGATCGCGGGCCGAACTTTGACGATCGAGTCGGGAAGGATCGGCCGCCAGGCGAGCGGCTCGGCCATGGTGCGCATGGGAGACACCGTCGTCTTCGTCGCCGCGACCGACGGCCCTGGGAGAGAAGGCCAGGACTTCTTCCCTCTCACGGTCGACTACCGCGAGGGGGCGTACGCCGCCGGCAAGATCCCGGGCGGCTTCTTCAAGCGCGAGGGGCGGCCGACGACGAAGGAGACCCTCACGTCGCGCCTCATGGACCGGCCGCTCCGGCCGCTCTTCCCGAAGGGCTACCACCAGGAAGTCAGCGTCCAGGCGATGGTCGTCTCCGCGGAGCCCGAGGTCGACCCGGACATCCTCGCGATCATAGGCGCCTCCGCGGCGCTCTCTCTCGCGGGGCCGATCCCCTTCCAGGGACCGATCGGCGCGGTCCGCATGGGCATGGTCGACGTCGAGCGCAGGAAGGACGAGACCGGGATCCTCAAGATCGTCTCGGGGAAGATCATTCCTTTCCCGTCGGCGAGCCAGATCGACGAGGGCGACCTCGAGCTCACGGTCGCCGGCACGAGGGACGCGATCACGATGGTCGAGGCGGGCGCCAACGAGGTGCCCGAGGACTACATGCTCGACGCCCTCTTCCAGGGGCACGAGGTCTGCCGCGAGATCGCCTCGATGATCGACGAGCTCGTCTCGAAGTCCGGGATCCGGAAGGAGCCCTTCGAGGAGCCGGAGGACGACCACGACCTCCTGAAGGCCCTCTCGAACGACTGCGAGGCCGACCTTCGCCGGCTCAACTACACTCCGGGGAAGCACGCGCGCGCTCAGGCGATCTCCGAGCTCAAGAAGGCCGTCGTCGAGAGGTACTCCCAGGACACGAAGGACAAGGACGAGAAGAAGAAGCGCGAGCACGAGGTCAAAGAAGCCTTCGAGCTGCTCCTCGAGCGCGTGATCCGGACGGGAGTCACGAAGCAGGGGAAGCGGAACGACGGCCGCGGTCTCACGGACATCCGGCCGATCTCGACCGCCGTCTCTCTGCTGCCGAGAGCGCACGGGTCCGCGCTGTTCACGCGCGGCGAGACGCAG
>JACQDU010000730.1 GCA_016200955.1 bacterium | reverse complement strand
CTCGCGCTCCGCGAGAGCGGCGGAGTCGCGGGCTTCCGCGCCCTCCGCCACAGGGGCGGCCGCGAGGTCCCGGTCGACGACCCCGGTTTCCTCACGGGAGCCTCGGGGATCGGCCTCGCTCTCCTCGCGGCCTCGACGGACCTCGAGCCCGCGTGGGACCGGCTCCTGCTTCTCTCGTGACTACTCGCACCAGGCCGTGCGGCTCGGGCAGACGGCCTGCTGCGTCTGGCCGCAATCGGCCGTCCCCGCGTTCGTGTTCCACTTCTCGCTCGGCGACGAAGACCCCAGGATCGAGTCGCCGACGATGAGAAAGATGTAGTCCACGAACCCGCCGTTCGCGGCCATCATCTCCTGCTGCGTGAGCTCGCGCAGGGACTCGACCTCGAGCGAGAGCTTCTTCTTCGATTCGCCGTCCGGCTTCATGGTGTCCCTTTCCTTTTTCCTCGGGCCTCGCGCTCCTCCGGTGATTCCCGCTCACCCGAGCGCACGGCCACCAAGCGCTCTCGAGTCTCCGCGAGGTCGGTCGAGGACACGAACGAGGCCCGCTTTTCGCGGGAGGCGCGGGCGCGCAAGCCCCGGAGCGGAGCGGCCCTCGCGCGGGTGCGACGCCGGGATTCGCGGGAATGTCGCGGGCCGGCTCCGGGATCACCCCATGTCGCCCTACGGTGATCCACGCGTACGCCGGCTGCCCGGCGCGCGCTCGGGCCAACATGCTCCTACGCGATCGTGACGATCACGATGACCCCGGGATGGAAGCGCGGCTCCTTGGGATGAAAGAGCGGCGGGAGGGTCTCGAGCGTCTCCTTGAGGGAGCGCGAGATCTTCGAGCGCTTCCGGAGCTCGCCGAGGCGCGTCTGGAAGTTCCGGCGTGACCCGCTCTCCTTCGGGAGAGGACACGGCTTCCCCGGCTGGGCCTGGTGATGGACCGCGAGCCGGAAGAGGACCTCGTGGTGAGAGGCCGAGAGCTTCTCGCGGCGGTCGTTGAACATGACGATGCGCTTCTCGCCCTCGTCCTCTCCCGTGAACTCGAGCCGGACGATCGGGCGCAGCTCGCCGCTCGCGCGCGGAGCTTCCGCGAGCGTCGCGGGCTCGCTCTCGCGCGAGACGGGACGCGAGGCCTCGACATCGGGGCGAGCCTCGGCCGGCGCGCTCACGGTGAGACCGGCTCGCCCGGCGGCCTTCTCGAGGAGCCGGAGCGCGAGCCTCACGTCGGCCGAGCGATCCCCGGGAGAGCCCTCCGGGGAAGGAGCGGCGGGCCGGGCCGCGGCGATCGCGCTCCGGACGAGCTCGCGGTGCCGCCCGGCCGCGGCCTCGTCGTGCTCCTCGAGCGCACGGGCGAGGAGAGCGAGGTCGAGGTGCCCGCGGCAGACCGTCACGACCGCTCGCCGGTCGCGGCCGTGCTCGCGGAGGAGGCGCTCGGCTTCCTCCAGCGAGCTCGTCGCCTCGTCCTGGCGGCCCTCCGAGACGAGGGCCACCGAGAGGAAGGCGAGGTCGATCCCGAGGAGCTCCGTGTCCGACCGGCGGAAGATCGCGACGGCCTCCTCGAGCCGGGCCCTCGCCGCGCCCGGCTCGCCGCGCTCGAGGAGCGCGCACCCGAGATAACCGAGGGCCTCCGCCTCGTGGTGGCGCTCCCCGAGCTCGCGGCCGGCCGCGAGCGCCTTCTCGAACCACGAGGTCGCCTCGTCCTGGCGGCCCCGGTCCAGCGCGATGCGGCCCGAGATCACGTGGACCGCGGAGAGGTAGCGGCGGTTCCCGCCCTCTCGCTTGATCGCGAACGCGGCCTCGTTGTAGCCGCGGGCGTCCTCGAGCAAGCCGAGGTCGAGGAGGAGCTCGGCCATGTTGGCGCGCGCGAAGGCCTCGCCATTCTGGTGCCCCGTCTCGACGTAGATCGCGAGCGTCCGCTCGAGGTGCGCGAGCGCGCCTTTCAGGTCTCCCTCGCGGGCGTGCATCATGCCGATGTTCCCGATCATGGCCGCCTCGTTCTGGCGGTGGCCGAGCCTCTGAAAGGCGGCGAGCGCGCGGTCGTAGCAGTCGAGGCCCTCCTCGCGGCGTCCGGAGCGGAAGTGGATGCTCCCGAGCGTGCTGAGCACGCCGGCTTCCAGGCTCAGCTCCTCGCTCGCGCGGCAGAGCTCGAGCGCCGTCTCGAGGCGAGCGCGCGACTCGGCGTTCCGCCCGAGGATGTGCTCGAGGTCGCCCAGGTGGAAGAGCGCAGAGGCTTCGCACGAGCGGTCTCCGAGCTCCCGGCCGAGCGCGAGCGCCGCCTCGAGGAGCGCGCGCCCCTCGTCGTACTTTCCCTCGTGGAGCTTGAGCTCGCCCAGGTCGTCTTGGAGCCGGGCCTCGAGCGCAGCGTCGCCTGCCAACCGCGCGAGCT
>JACQDU010000729.1 GCA_016200955.1 bacterium | reverse complement strand
GAGGCGCTCCTGGCGGGCAAGCCCGAGGAGGCCGCTTCTCCCAGCGTGCGCGTCGACCACCCGGAGAAGATCGCGAACGGCGACCTCGAGAGCGCCGAGCACGTCCGGCGCTCGCTCACTCACGGGCACTGGTGGATCGCGCGCGACGCGGATGACAACGGAGCGGCCAAGAGCCCCGTGACGCAGCCGCGCGGCGGGTTCCACCGGGCGTGGGTCGCCCGGCCGGCACGGCCGTTCCCGTGCTTCCCGATCTCGCTCGCGGGGAAGCGCTCGCTCGCCTTCCTCGACACGGATCACGCGACGGCGAAGCAGACGAGCAAGCACGCGGGCGGGATCGTGGGAGCCGGCGAGCACGCTCACAGCGAGCAGAGCTTGCTCGACGTCTACTACTCGAACAACGAGCTCGGGACCGGCGGCTTCTTCCCGATCGCGGCCTCGCGCACGTGGCACGGAGGGATCCACCTCTACCCGAAGGACGACCCTCTGGTCTACGCCGCCTTCGACGGCCGCGTCGTCGCCGCGCGGCTCGCGCCGCCCGACCCGAAGTGGAAGGGGACCTCTCCCAACTTCGTGCTCCTCAAGCACGCGCTCGAGATCAAGGGCACGAAGCGCGAGTTCTGGACGCTCGCCATGCACCTCCGGCAAGACGAGGCGCCGAAGGACGACGCGGCCGACCCGAGGCTCGCTCTCCCGTGGATGCGCGACCTCCTGCTGGCGCCGGAGGACGGGACGCCCGCCGCTCAGATCGGCGACGGCGACGGCTGGAAGAAGCTCTACCTCCGTGTCAAGAAGGTCTCCGCGACGAACCCGCCCAAGCTCGGCGACAAACCGATCGCCGCGGGAGACGTGCTCGCCTTCGATCCCGCGAACGCCATCGCGATCGCGATCTGGCTCGGGCGGATCTCGGCGACGGACGTCACGAACAACCCTAAGCCCGACTGCGAGCGCGTCCTCTCGACCGACGAGTCGGGGAAGCTCGTCAAGGGAGACGGCGCCACGGGGAAGCTCAACAAGAACCTGTTCCAGAAGGGCTGGCTCGAGTCCTACGACGCCTTCCCCGCGAAGCTCGCGAAGAAGAAGAAGGACCTGCTCGAGGGCAAGGTCGTCGACCTCTGGGACGAAGGGATCATCCTCGGAGCGGGCGAGCCGATCGGCTTCGTGGGCGAGGTCGAGGGGAACGCCACGCTCCACTTCGAGGTCTTCTCCGAGAAGATGATCCCGTGCTGGACGGACAAGGTCACGGTCAAGGAAGACGACGCGAAGCTCTTCGTGGACCGGAAGAAGTTCACCGAGAGGTTCTTCGAGCTGCTCGACACGGGCATGACGGAGCTCAAGGGCGTGCTCGACCACATGGTCGACGGCCCCGCGAAGACGAAGGACAAGATGCTGACGCGCAACGAGGTCGTGCAGTTCTTCAACGAGAACGCCGACGCGAAGAAGTTCCGCGAGATCGTGACCTGCCACCCCTCGGAGTGGAGCGAGGCGGCGAAGCTCGACCAGTTCGACTCGGGCTCGAAGAAGATCCTCGGCTTCCTCACCGACGCCCGGCTGAAGGAGCACAAGGACTACATCAAGAGCTACGTCTGGTGGGACAAGGACCTCAAGTCGAAGGGCCTGCCGGGGAGCATGAGCGTGCACCACTACCACCCGATCCGCTTCATCGAGTGGATCGACGGCCTCCGCGAGGACGAGTCCACGGGAGGCAACGGCGCGAAGCTGCACGAGAGCGTCTTCGAGCTCAACCACAAACCGAGCTGAGGCAAGAATGGGCGGAGAATCGGGCGGAAAGGTCGGGACGGGGAAGGGCGGCGACACGAAGACCGCGCATCACGGCGGCCAGCTCACCGACCTCGCGTGGCAGGTCCCGGACGCGAACGCATCGGCCGAGATCGTGCTCGAGCCGGGGAAGGCGATCGAGCTCAAGGCCAAGGTCTCCGGCTTCGCGGAGCCGCCCGAGGTCACCTTCAAGGTCTTCAAGGCCGACGGGAGGAAGCCCAGCGGGAAGCCGATCGAGACGCTCACGGGAGAGGTGGACGAGGACGCCGCGAGCGCGACCTGGACTCCTCCGAAGGACGACCCGCCCACGCTCCCGCTGCGGGTCGTGTTCACGGCGACCGCGGGGAAGGGGACGGCCAAGAACGGCCCGACGATCGAAGTGGACCTGGGCACGATCACGGCCGTCTCCTGGGTGTCGACGAAGAAGACGAAGTCCGCTCACGCGGCGCCCGGACAGGACCACTTCCAGAGAGGAGACGAGGTCCTCCTCAAGGCGGAGACGACCGGCTTCGGCAAGGGAGCGACGGTCAAGTTCCAGATCTACGAGCACCACAAGTACCACGCGGACAAACCCGTGGCCACGCTCGAGGCGACCACGGAGAAGGACGGCACCGCGACCTCCAAGAAGTGGAAGATCCCGGACAACATCGAGCACGACCCTCCGCCTCCCGCGGCGGCTCCGGCCCCGAGCACGACGGACCCCGACGCGGATCCGCACACGCCGCCGGCCGACTGGGAGAAGAAGGTCGAGCCCGCCAACCACGACGACAAGATCGAGAAGGCGAGCGAGGACGAGCCGCGCGGCGCGCCTCCTCTCCCTCACTACATCTTCGTCGCGAGCACGGCCGGGCACCACGTCACGAGCGACGTGCTCAGCCTCGAGCCGGACTGCCTCGAGAACTTCCCCGATCCGCCGGACTGGCTCGACACGAAGCCGGCTCGCGACCTCAGGCTCACCGACGCTCGCACGATCGTCGTGAACCTCATCAAGTGGGGCGTGTTCACGCTGGGCTACAAGGGCAGGCCGCTCTTCAAGCACACGAAGGACGACCCGCCGGTCTGCGAGGTGACTTACCCGAAGCCAGCCGACCACCTGAACTTCAAGTCGGACGACATCGACGGCTGCACCTGGTACTACATCGCGACGGGGCACAAGCCGCCGACGGACTGGCGCAATTCGACCGACACCAAGTGGAAGGCGGGGCCGAACCTCGACAACATCGACATGAGGAACGCCGTCGTGATCTACCGGCTCACCCACTTCCTGAGGACCGTGTGGGGGGCCTTCCACCTCTACGACATGGGGATCGGCCACGGCGACGAGAAGCACCACGCGGGAGACTGCCACAACACCGGCCGAGCGATCGACTTCTCGGGCGCTCGCGGGGTCATTCCCGAGGACTTCCCGATCGAGAAGCTCCGGGGCCACGACTACGACCTCCTCGTCGAGCGCGACTGGGGCTTCCAGCCGATCCCGGAGGCGTGGCAGAAGAAGTCGAAGCCGGAGCACGCCGACTGGAAGGACCACGAATCCAAGGGCGACCCCGTCCGCGATTACAGTTGGCCCGACAACTACAAGGGCTCGAACTTCGACCAGACGACGTATCGCCTCGAGGCCAACAAGGACAGCGACGACCTCGACAAGCTCGCGGCCTACTGGTTCTTCCACGACGTCTTCACGTTCGCGACGAAGCAGTGCTCCGACGCCAGCGGCGAT
>JACQDU010000728.1 GCA_016200955.1 bacterium | reverse complement strand
CTCATGAGCGTCGAGCTCATGCTGAACGGAGCGAACCTCGCGCTCGTCGCGGCGTCGCGCGACCTTGCTCGCTTCGCTCCGGGCGCACCCGAGGGCGGGCAGGCGCTCGTCCTCCTCTCGATGGCGGTCGCGGCGGCGGAGGTCGCCGTCGGCCTCTCGATCCTGATAGCCCTCTTCCGGCACGCGCGCTCGGTGGACACGGCTTCGCCGCGCGCGACGGCCCTCAGGAGATAGAGCGTGGACGGCTCGCGCCTCGTGGAGTGGCTGCCGCTCATCCCTCTCCTCCCTTTCCTGGGCTTCGTGCTGAACGGCCTCTTCGGCAAGAGAGCCGGGAGGAGCTTCGTCTCGTTCGTGGGAGTGGGAGCGCCGCTCACGGCGTTCGTCCTCTCGCTCGCCGCCTTCCTCGCCCTCCTCTACGCCGACCGCGGCGTCGTGGTCCTCGCGCGAGGCACCCAGCGAGCGAGCGTCTACACGGCGCTCGCCTCGACGGGAGCGCAGGTCCTCCTCCAGACCGACGAGGACGAGCGAGACGGCGTGATCCGCGTCCTGGGCTCGCTCGAGGACGTCGAGTCCTCTCTCTCGAAGCTCCCCGAGAAGCCGAGCGTCCTCCGCGCGGGCGAGCACCGCCCGCGTTCGTGGCACGGCCCGGCCGTGCGCGACGAGCGCGGCGCCATGGCGGACCTGCCGTGGATCTCCGCGGCCGGCTTCACGTCGTCCTTCCGGCTCGTCTTCGACCGGCTCTCGGGCGTCATGGCCCTCGTCGTCCTGGGAGTCGGATCGATCATCCACGTCTACTCGCTCGGCTACATGGCGGGAGAGGACCGGGGCGGTTTCGCGCGCTACTTCTCTTACCTGAACTTCTTCGTCGCCATGATGCTCGTGCTCATCCTCGCGGGCGACCTCCTCCTCATGTTCGTGGGCTGGGAGGGAGTCGGCCTCGCGAGCTACCTGCTCATAGGCTTCGAGTACCGCGAGGGCTGGAAGGCCGAGGCCGGGATCAAGGCGTTCGTCGTGAACCGGATCGGCGACCTCGGTTTCATCCTGGGAGTCATCGCCCTCGCCGTCTCGGCGATCAGCTGGGGCAAGGGCGACCTCAGGATCGACCACCTGAACCACCTCGCCGAGAGCGGCGCCATCCCGGCCGTGACCCTCGGCGCCGCCGCTCTCTGCCTCTTCGTGGGAGCGACGGGAAAGAGCGCGCAGATCCCGCTGTTCGTCTGGCTTCCGGACGCCATGGCCGGCCCGACGCCGGTCTCGGCCCTCATCCACGCGGCGACCATGGTGACCGCGGGCGTCTACATGGTCTCGCGCCTCCACCCGATCTTCGACCACGCGGAGCTCCTGGGAGTGCCCGTGCTCGCGCTCGTCGCCCTGATCGGCGCGCTCACGGCAATCTTCGCGGCGAGCGCGGCGTGCGCGCAGGACGACGTGAAGAAGGTCCTCGCTTACTCGACGGTCAGCCAGCTCGGCTACATGTTCGTGGGAGCGGGCGTGGGAGCTTACGGCGCGTCCCTCTTCCACCTCGTCACGCACGCCTTCTTCAAGGCCCTCCTGTTCCTCGGAGCCGGCGCGCTCATCCATTCGACGGGCACGCAAGACTTGAAGAAGATGGGAGGTCTGCGAGAGAAGACGCCGACGACGTTCTGGACCATGGCGGTCGGCGCCGCCGCGCTCGCGGGCCTGCCGATCTTCGCGGGCTTCTTCTCGAAGGACATGATCCTCGGGAAGGCGCTCGAGCGCGCTCTCTCGAGCGGAGCGCCCGCGGGCTGGTGGCTCGTCTACCTCCTCGGAGTCGCGGGCGGGCTCCTCACGGCGTTCTACGCGACGCGCCTGATCGCGCTCGCCTTCCTCGGGAAGCAAGGCGAGGCCTCGGAGCACGCGCACGAGTCGCCGCCTCTCATGACGGGGCCTCTCGTCGCGCTCGCCGTCCTCGCGACGCTCGGAGGGCTCCTGGGTCTTCCCGAGCTCCTCGGCCACCGCGTGGGAGCCGCGCTCCCGCGCTTCCTCGAGCCGGTGCTCGCCGCGCATCGAGGCGCCGAGGCCGCCTCCGAGGGCGCG
>JACQDU010000717.1 GCA_016200955.1 bacterium | reverse complement strand
GGACGTATCCTCTCCCCGAGTCGCAGCTCGACCGCTTCCTCCTCAAGACTCGCGTCGGCTATCCGAGCGAGAAGGACGAGAAGGAGGTCCTGCGCTCGCAGACGCTCGTTCACCCCATCGAGGCGCTCAAGCCCGTGGTGTCCGCGCAGGACGTGCTCGGGCTCCAGCGAGCGACGCGCGAGGTGCGGGTGGACGACGCGATCGTGGACTACGTCGTCGCGATCGCGGCCCGCACGCGAGAGACGCCGCGGCTCGCCGTCGGCGTCTCGCCCCGCGGCTCCCTCGCGCTCAGGCGAGCGGCGCAGGCCCGCGCGCTCGTCCTCGGCCGGGACTACGTCGTGCCGGACGACGTGAAGGCGCTCGCGCTCCCGGTCCTCGCCCACCGCGTCGTCGCGCGCGATCCGGGAGAGAACGGCGAGCGCGCCCGCGACGCTCTCGGCGAGGTCCTGGACAAGGTCGCGATCCCCCTGTGACGGAAGAATGCTCACCACGGAGACACTGAAGCACGGAGAACGACGGGAGACCGCCGTGCGTTTCTCCGTGTCTCCGTGCCTCGTTCGTGCGACTCCTTCTCCTCGACTCCATCGAAGGGCGCCGTGAGCGAGAGCGTCGCGTACGCCGACACGTTCGTCGGTCGCGCGCGCACGTTCGTGAAGCTCCGCGCGATCGCTTACGCCGCCGGGCTCCTCATAGGGCTCGCGGCGCTCGGGACGGGCTCGCACGCTCTCCTCTACTTGATGGCGCTCGTCCTCCTCTCGCCCGCGGCGGCGGCCCTCGTCACGCGAGCGGCGAAGACCCAGAGAGCGCGCCTCACGCTCGAGGGGCGGCTCGCGTTCGTCTTCGCGATCGGCTTCCTCGCGGCGGCGCTCAACACGGGCATGAACCTCCTCTACTTCCTCTCGTCGCTCCTGATCGCGCTCGTCTTCGTCTCGGTCGTCGCGAGCTCGCTCGTCTTCCGCTCGCTCTTCGTCCGGCGCCGCGCCCCCTCGCGCGTGAGCGCGGGCGAGCGCCTCCAGGTGGACGTGAGCGTGAGGAACCAGAAGCGGATCCCGACGTTCGCTCTCCTCGTGGCCGAGGCCCGGACGACGTGCCTCGATCCCGCGACGAAGCCGGCGGTCTTCCTCGCCGAGATCAAGGCGCGCGAGCAGAAGCGCGTGAGCTACGAGACGCGCTTCCTGCGGCGAGGAGAGCAGAAGCTGCTCGGGATCGCGCTCGAGACGCGCTTCCCGTTCGGCCTCGTCGCGCAGCACATCGAGGTCGCCGCTCCGCAGACCGTCCTCGTGACGCCCGCCGTCTTCCGCGTGAGAGCGGGCGTGCTCGACAAGGACGCTCCCGCGGACGCCGCGGCGCGGCGACTCGTCGCGACGGACGAGCGGCGCGACGTCGTGCGCTCGCTCCGCGATTACCGGCCGGGCGACCACCCTCGCGCGATCCACTGGAAGGTGTCCGCCCGCCGCGGCGCCCTCGTCGTGAAGGACTTCGAGCGCACGGAGCCGAAGCGCGCTCTCGTGGTGCTCGACTCGTGGGTGTGCGAGGGGCACGTCCCGCCCGAGGACCGCGAGCGCCTCGTCGAGGAAGCGGTCTCGCTCGCCGCGTCGGTCCTCGTCGCGCTCCAGGCGAGGGGCGAGAAGGTCGGGCTCGCCGCCCGCGTGCCCGCGCCGCTCGTCCAGCCGCCGGAGCGCTCCGAGCACGGGACGGGGCGCGCTCTCGCCGTGCTCGCGAGGCTCGAGGCGCCGGCCGACCGCGACCTCGCGGACCTCGCGCGTCAAGCCCGCCGCGCGGCCGAGCGCTCGCGCGTCGTCATCGTGACGACGCGGCCGGAGGAGGAAGCGAGGCAAGCGCTCCTCGCGCTCCGGGCGGAGCGGCCGACGATCCTCGCGCTCGCGGCGCCGGGCGACCTCTCGCGCTTCGTGGAGATGCCGGCGTGACCGCCACCGCGATCGAGAGGGCGCCCGCGCCGGCGGCCCTCGAGGAGAGCCCGCCGCGCACGCTCCGGCAGCGGATCTTCATCGACGCGAGCCGCGAGAACGAGACGCCGATCTCGCGCGCGTTCGCGAAGGCCCTCTGGACTCAGGCCCTCGCCGCCGGAGGAGCGCTCG
>JACQDU010000716.1 GCA_016200955.1 bacterium | reverse complement strand
CTCGTCCTTGAGCTTCTTCGCCTCGTCCTGCGTGACCTCGCCCGACTGGACCATCTTGTCCACGTTCGCCTCGACCTCCTGGTCGGAGGCGAAGGAGCTGTCGAACCAGTTGAGGACGTTCTTCCGAGCGAAGTCGGCGACCGAGGAAGCGCTCCTCTGGATGAGACCCATGAAGAAAGACTTGGGCAGCGAGGTCTCCTTGCGCTTCTCCTGCTCGAGGAGGATCTGGGAGAGCGTCACCGTCGTCAGGTCCTCGCCGGTCTGGTTGTCGACGACCTTGATGTCGTGGTGGTCGCGGACGAGGGCGGCGATCTGCTCGAGCGTGATGTAGCGCTTGTCCTCGGTGTCGTACAGCTTCCGGTTCGAGTAGCGCTTGATGGTCCGCATCGGGACCTCCTACGGTTCCTAGGGTATCTAAGCAAGAGGGCTCAGGCGAGCCAGTAGGCCTCGGTGTCGAGCTCGGGGTCGACCTGCCTGAGGTTGCGGTTGATGGCCACGCGGACGCGATCGGGCATCTGGAAGTCGTCGGCCTCGGGGTCCTCCCAGTTGCGATAGCCGTCCATGTAAGCCGCGCAGAGCCGGAGGAACCTCTCGAAGGAGCTCGCGGCGAGCGAGCGCTGCCAGCGGCCGCCTTCCTTCCAGGCGTGGTAGACGGGAGCGTCGGTGCCCTTGGCCTCGGCGCACTCGAGGAAGAACGGCGTGTCGTTGTCGTCTCCGACGACGATCCACGAGTCGCGCCAGTCGCCGTCCGATTGGCCCGTCAGGTCGTGGCCGGTCGTCGAGTGCACGGAGAAGCCGAGCTGCCCGTCCTCGAGGTGCTGGAGCGGGAGGAGCGCGATGGCGTTCTCGGGAGCCGGGCTGAACAGCGCGTCCTGCGGGTCGTGCTTCTCGAGGAAACGGCGGTAGACCACGGGAAGCTGGGGATAGAGCTCGATGACTCGCGCCAGCTCCTTCTTGTCGCCCGGCTTGAACGTCGCCGTGCACCCGGCCCGCTGCGCCGCCGCGCGCAGTGAGCGGACCGCGCTCTCGAGCGCGGCGTCGATCTCGTTCCCCGCCATACCGTCGTGTGAGGCTACCGTCTTCCTGCCGGGCGCGTCAAGCGCGCGGAGGCACGCCGGCCTCTCCTCCTCCTATTATCATGCGGCCATGACCGCACGCCTGAGACTCTACCGCGAGGAGGACACGCCGCGCCTCATCGAAGTTCTCGCGAGCGTGTTTTCCGAGTACGGCATGACCTTCGAGCCCGACGGCTTCGACCGGGACGTGAGAGAAGCTCACGTGAGGTACGCGGCGCCGCGAGGCGTGTTCTTCGCCGCCGAGGACTCGGGCGAGGTGCTCGGCTTCGCGGGAGCGGATCTTCCCCGGAGCGGCACCGCGGAGGTGCACCGGCTCTACCTCGACCCGCGCGCCCGCGGGCAGGGCCTGGGAGGGAAGCTCTGCGCCGCCGTCGAGGACTGGGCCCGCGAGCGCGGCGCCACGACCATGGAGCTCTGGAGCGACGTCCGGTTCTTCCACGCTCACCTGATGTACGCGAAGCGCGGCTACCGCCTCTTCGGCCAGCGGCTCCTGGGAGACCCCGACCGGAGCATCGAGCTCGGTTTCCGGCGCTCTCTCGCGGGCGACGCGGCTCCCGTGTCGCACGATGCGAACGGGGCGTCGCGCTCTCCGCTCGAGGAAGCGCTCCGAGACCCCGAACGCGCGCACGCGGTCTCGATGCTCACCGCAGCGATCCTCGATGCCCGCGCTCTCGTGCGCACGGGGCGCATGGCGGGGGCCCGGCACGAGCTCCCTCACCCGCTCGAGCTCTTCTCGGGGAGCGGGCCGCGAGAGGTCTCGGTCCTCGCGCTCGAGACCGGCGTGCTCGCCGGATTCGAGCGGAGCGCTCGGGGAGAGCGGAGCACGAGGCTCCATCCCTTGTTCTGTCCCTGGTAAGATCAGCGCGCGAAGGGGAGACCACCATGGCGTCGAAGACCGTTTGCCCGATCTCTCGGGCTGATTTCCTGTCGAAGGCGCAGCCGATCAAGGTCGAGCTCGCAGGCTTCCCCATGCAAGCCGACCCCCGCGAGTTCTCGACGGGCTCCTTCGGGTGGTACGTGAACGGCAAGGCGAGCATCCAGGTCGACGGGAAGCCGATCCAGGTCCAGGTCGGCATGAACATCACCGTCGTCGGCTCCAAGGAGCTCCCTCGATCGGGGACGCCGGACGCCTCCAAGTAGAACCACGACGACTGAAACGCAAAGACGCAAAGACGCGAAGGGGCCTCTTCGCGTTTCCGGTCCTCTCCGGAAACGAAACGGCCGCGACTCTCGGCCGTGGGGGAACTGCGTCCCCCCCGGCCCCCGCGTCGCGGCCGCTCGGGTCAGCTCTCGGCTTCTCTACTTGGCGCCGAAGACCTTGTCTTCCTGCTCCTGCGTCAGGCCGAGATCCTTGCGGATGTTGTATTCCATGATCGTCCGGCCGTTCTTGGGGTCGCCCTCGCCCGGGAAGTCGAGCGCGTAGTGGTCGATCGAGGCCAGCTCGCGCTTCTGCGTCTTCTTGAAGTCGTGGTTGACCATGTCCTTCTGGGAGGCCGTGACCTTCGGGCTCAGGAGGTAGTAGCCGAACAGCTCCGCCCATTCGAAGCCGATGCAGAAGATCACTCCGATGCACGTGACGATGATGAGAGTCGTCGTGATCGGGTGAGACGGCTGGCGCGGGATGATCTCGGGCTGTTGGTCTTCAGCTGCTTCGTCTGCCATGGTCCCCTCGCCTAGTTCAGCCGGGTCGCGGCGGAGTCGCCGGCCTGGACCGTCTGGCCTTCCTTCGTGAACAGGACGCGGCAGCCGCTGGAGTCCTTGAGGACCTTCTCCACGACCACCTTGCCCACGAACTCGGAGCCGCGGTAGATCGAGAACTGGAAGCCCTTCTCGACCTTGTCGTCGGACCCGACCGAGAGGAGGACGAGCGCCGGCTGCACGTCGGACTTGACGGCGGCGACCTTGGCGTCGATCGCGGGCATCGGCGGGCCGGCGATGATCGAGAGGACGTTGAAGCCCTTCTCCTCGAGCATCGCGAGGACGATCTCCTTCTCCTTGAGAGACTTCCTCGTGTCGGCGTAGTTCTGCCGGAGGTCGGAGAGGTCCTTGGTCAGGCTCGTGTCGAGCTGGGTGAGACGGGCGACCTGGCCTTCCGCGATCTCGCGACGGCGGGTGGCCGTGTCGAGGTTCGCCTGGAGGTCCGCGGTGCGAGCCCGCTCGGCCTCGAGCGACTTGTGCTCGGTGTCGAAGGACTTGGTGATCGTGGTCACGTTGCTCTGCTCGACCACGAGCTTCTGGTTGAGCGAGTTCACCTCGCGCCGCGAGTTCAGGAGCTCGGAGTTCTGCCGGTCGAGCTCCTTCTTGAGGTCGTTCACCTCGACCTGCTTCGCGGAGATGAAGTCTTGCTCGGACTTCACCTTCAAGCGGAGGGAGTCGATCTCCTTCTGGGCGAGCTGGGTGGAGACCGTGTAGCGCTCCTTCAGCTTGCGGTAAGACGCGCGCCAGTCATTGGAGTGCTGGTAGTTCGTCGCCGACACTCCGAGATAGACCATGACGAGCACGGTCTGGATCACGACGAAGACTTTGGCGAGCAGACTCATTCAGGTCCCCCCATGTCCCGCGAAGTCGCTCCCGCGTCGCGTTTCACGCAAGCGGGAAGCGTCGCCGGGACGGGCCCTCACAAAATGCCGGCCCAAGAGCGCGCGCCTCCGGGTCCAGCAGTCGCGTCATTATAGCGAGCACGCCCTGGGCGTCAAGGAAGTGCATGATGACTAAACGGTGACGGCAACACCATCTACGTCGACTTGGGCCCCGGAGTTCCCTCCTGGCGTCCTCTCGCTCGCCGCCTCGCGAATGAAAGGCCCAGGAGAGCAGCGCTTGCGACCCAGGTGAGCCACGCGAACACGTCGCCCCGAAGGACATAGAAGGTCTCGAGCTTCGTCGTCTTCAGCGTCCCGAGGATCGAGCCGCTGACGTTGAGGTCCGAGGTCGTCCTCTCGCCGTGGCGCTCCACCGGGCCCTCGACCCGGTCGGTCACGTTGCCGAGAGGATCGATGAAGCACGTGATCCCGCGGTTCACGACGCGGACCACGGGGCGTCGGGTCTCGATCGCGCGGAAGCAAGCGTGGTCGAGCGCGAGGGGGATCTCCGCCGACGCGAGGTCGCTCGTCGTGTGGTACCAGAACCACGCGTCGTTCGAGGGGCAGACGAGGACGTCGGCTCCCTGGAGAACGCCCTCGCGGATGAGCTCGGGGAAGCTCACCTCGAAGCAGATGTCGCACGAGACTTTCCAGTGCTTCTCGCCCGGGAGCTCCATGATCACGGGCTTCTCTCCCGCATCGAGCGCCTCGAAGCCGGGCGGGACGAACTTCTTCACGAGCTCGAAGAACCAGTTGCCGCAAGAGGTCCCCTTCCCCGGGATCCCCTCGGTCGCAGGCACCAGGTTGATCTTGTCGTAGCGCGCTTTGAAGCCGATCCCGTGCTCCTTCTTCCCGATCTGGACGATGCTGTTGTGGAGCTTGACCTCGCCCATCTTCCAGAACTTCTCGAGCGGGTCCCAGTCGAGCGTTCCCACGATGAGGTCGGCCTTGTAGGCCCGCGAGAGCTCGTAGAGCTTCTTGTCGTACTCCCGGCAGGAGTCTCCCGGCCCGCGAGAGTTCGGGGGGACGTTGTGGTTCAGACGCTCGACGACCCATTCGTCGTAATCGATGTAATCGGGGAAGCGGGTGTTGATCGGCCAGAGCCAGACCGTCTCGGACCAGATGATCGCGTCGGGGAGGTTCTTCTCGTCCTTGACTCCCGCGAGGGCGATCTGCGTGAGCTGGATGTGCTTGTCGCAGAGCTCCTCGCGCGAGTTGGGGGAGTCCTTGGCCTGCTGGCGGAAGTTGCACTGGACAGCGAGGAGCTTCGGACCGTCGATCGTGCTCGCCGCGACCTGGCTCGCGCGGACGAGGCCGTAGACGTTCGCGAGGACGATCAAGATGAGAGGGTAGAGCGCGAGCTTCCCGAGCTTCTTCAGGTCGGCCCCGTCGAGGTCGCGGCCCTCGTCCTGCCTCTCGAGGTAGAGGAGGACGGCGTCGATCGCGAGGGCGTTCACGAGGATCACCAGGAACGAGAGCCCGTAGACGCTCGTCACGTCCGCGATCTGGATGAGCGTCGTCCGCGCGTGCTGCGTCTGCCCGAGGAGGAGCCACGGGAACTTGAGGAAGAGGAGGTGAGCTCCCCGGTGGTGCTCTCCCACGACCCAGAGAGGCGGGAGGAGCACGGCGACCGGGAGCCGTGCGTGCGCTCTCATGAAGCGCACCGCGAGGACGATCGCGAGGGTGTAGAAGCCTTCGAGGAAGCAGGTGATGAACCACCCGATCGCCGCCGCCTCGTCCGCGAGGGCGATCCACGACAGGCCGAGCAGGTGGTAGAGGAAGGTCGCCGCGTAGCACATGAGCGCGGCCGTCTTCCAGCCCTCGCGGAGCGCGACCACGAAGAGCGGAACGAGAGCGACCCACGCGAGCATGCCCTGGTCGATCGGGTGGAACGACGCGAACACCGCCACCGTGCTCACCCCGGTCGCGCCGTAGACCGCGAGGAGCCGGCGCTTCCGCGCCTCCTCGGGCGGGAGCTCGGTCACGGGCGGCTTCTCGGCTTCCTGGAGCATTCTTCGTGAGACGCGCTCACGCGAGGGACGATCTTAACAACGACGACGAACCACGAAGACACGAAGACACGAAGGAGCGGTGGCCGCTTCCTCGTCCTTCCGTGCTCGTCGTCGAGGCTACTTGAGCGCGGCGACGATCGCGTCGAAGGCCTTGGGGTCCTTGACGGCGATGTCCGCGAGGGTCTTCCGGTCGAGGCCGACGTTCGCCTTCTTCATCTTGCCCATGAAGACGCTGTAGGTCATGCCGCGAGCCCGGACGGCCGCCGAGACGCGCGTGATCCAGAGGCGGCGGAAGTCGCGCTTCTTCAGGCGCCGGCCCGTGAAGGCCTGGTGGTGCGAGCGCCGGACGACCTGCATGACGGTCTTCCAGAGCTTGCGGCGGCCGCCCCAGAAGCCCTTCGCCTCCTTGAAGACCCGGTTCTTCGAACGACGCGGCTTGCCGCCGCCCTTGACTCTCATGGCTGTCTCCCTTGAGGCGCCGGCCGGAGGGCCGGTCTTGAGCCTCTTCGGTTCGGTCTGGAACGCTCCGACTACAGCTGAGCGAGGCCCTTCGGGGCTCGCTCTAACGGGCGGCCTTGCCGAGCATCTTCTTGAGGCGGATCGCGTCCGCCTTGAACGCGACGCGCTTCTTGCGCATGTGACGGCGCCGCTTCGAGCTCTTCTTCGAGAGGAGGTGGCCTCGTCCGGCTCGGTTCAAGAGAACCTTGCCGTTCTTCGTCACCTTGACTCGCTTCTTCACGGCCTTGTTCGT
>JACQDU010000674.1 GCA_016200955.1 bacterium | reverse complement strand
GAGGAAGCCTGGAGCGACCTCGAGAAGCGCGCGGCCGCCGACGCGCGCTGGAAGGAGCTCGGGCTTCCCTGGAACGAGCGCACGGCGCTGCGCTTCTTCGGGCAAGACGTGGGCCTCGCGGTCCTGGTGCCCAAGGGAGGAGGCAGCCCCGCTCTCGTCCTCATGACGAAGCTCGACCTGGTCGGCCTCGCAGGGGACCTCGCGCAGCAAGGAGGGCTGGGAGCGGTCTGGAAGAAGATCTCCGCCTTCCTCGGAGCCGGCGGGACCGGCGAGCGCTACCTGGGCTACGACATCTCGACGCGACGCGAGGGCAAGCGAGAGTACTTCTTCGCCCTCGTGGGAGACGCGCTCCTCGCGAGCACCGAGCGGAACGCGCTCAGGGAGTGCCTCGACGCGTGGGCGAGGAACGCTCCCTCTCTCGCCGGCGTTCCCTCCTTCGAGGCCGAGACGCTCAAGCTCCCGCGCGAGACGGCGGCCCGCGCGTGGCTCGACATGAAGCAGCTCCGGAACCGCCGCGATGCGGAGCGGACGGTGCGCTCGCTCGCGGAGTTCGCGGACGCCGAGGACGCCGCGGTCCTGCGCGCGTTCGACGGCGAGGTCCTCCGCGTCCTCGAGGAGGACCTCCAGCCGCGCGAGGGGCTCGCCTTCGCCTTCGTGGTCCCTCACGGGGACGTCTACGCGACGCGGGTCGTCTGCTCGCGGGACGTGCGCTCGGTCTTCCGGGACGCCGAGTCTCACCCGACGATGGGCGCGATGCCGGCCGCCCCGCTCGCTTTCCTCGAGACGCGCGGGATCGGGAAGCTCCTCGCGGGCTTCCCCGGGAGCTCGACCTGGCGCACGCTCGCGGCGACCGAAGCGGCCAAGGAGTGCCGTCGCGCTTTCATCGAGGACGCCCTCTCCTCGAAGCCGGTGTCGAAGCACGACCCGTCCTTCGAGCTCGGCATCTTCCTGCCGCTCCTCGCGCGCGTCCTGGGAGTCGAGGTCCTGGGAGAGGACGTGATTGCCGCGGTCACGCTCGACGAGAAGGCGAGCGAGCCCGCCCAGATGTTCCGGGGGATCGCGATCCTCCGCGACGGCCCCCTCGTCCGGATCGCGACCGACGTCCTCTCGGGCCTCGCCTTGACCGAGAGCGCGAAGGCGCGACCGCTGCGAGGCCCTCACTTCGAGGTCGTCGAGAGCCTGGGGAAGAAGGTCTACGGCTTCGCGGACGAGGGAGCCGGAGTCTACTGGGTGCGGCACGGGGCGGAGCTCATCCTCGCGACCCAGCCCGCGGAGATCGAGTGCGCGCTCGGCCGCGCCGAGCGACTCCAGGCGAACGCGAAGCGCCCCTACGAGCAGGAGACGAAGCGGCTCGGCGACTCGCACCAGCTCTCGTTCACCCTGAACGTGCGGCAGTACGCGGCCGCGCTCCGGAAGCTCACGGCGAACCGGAAGCCCGACCGCCCGCGCGAGCGCCCGGACCCGCTTCCGATCGAGATCGACAGCCTCGAGCGCTCGTTCGAGACGATCTCCGCGGCGATCAAGGTCTCCGAGGACTACTCGGCGGCGCGCGTGCGCACGTTCCAGGCGTACGGGCCCAAGACGGACGCGGACCACAAGGGGCTCACGGTGGACCGCGAGACGACGGCCCTTGGCGTCCTCCCCCAGGAGGCGTTCGTGTCGTTCTCGCTGTCCTTCGAGCCCGGCGCGGCGTGGCGCCTCGGCCTCTCCCAGCTCAGGGCGATCCTCGGAAAGGACGAGGTCGAGAAGGGGCTCAGGGAGCTGCGCGAGCACATCGCGTGGCGCGATCCCGAGCAGGCGCTCGTCTCGAACCTCACGGGGTGCGTGGGATTCGCCCTCGCGCTCCAGGACCGGCTCCCGCTCAAGGACGCGAAGCAAGCGGAGATCGACCGCACGCTCGCGGTGCCGGCGGTGATCCTCTGCGCCCAGCTCAAGGACGAGCCCGCCTTCCGCGCCGCCTTCTTGGAGCTCGTCACGAACTACGCGCGGAAGACGAGCGAGCGGCAGCGAAGGGAGCAGAACGACATGGAGGCGAGGACCGGGGAACGGCCTCGCCCCGAGCCGCCTTGCCCGCTCGAGCTCCTCGAGGAGTCCCGCCCAGCGACCCGTCGAGGCTCACGCGCGCCGATCGAGAGGCGATCCAGAAGCTCAGGGACAGGTACCGCTCCGACCTCGCGGAGTACCAGAGAAAGCTCGAGGCGGCGCGCGACAAGGAGGCTCCGAAGAAGGCCGCCCTGGTCAGGGCGGTCCTCGAATCGCTCCACGTCCTGGGAGAGGCGTCGGGCTGGGCGATCGAGGAGGTGGAGGGCGTCCTGGCCGAAGGGGTCTGGCGTCTCGACCTCGACGCGCCGGCGCCGAAGCCTCCCGCGAAGAAGTAAAGGACCGCCGTCGTTTGTTACCTTGCTCCCGTGAAGAAGCGCCTCCTCCTGGCCTCGGACGACGCGGCGGCGCTCGAGCGGATCGCGGCGCTGCTCGCGTCCGAGGACTTCGTGCTCGTGCGCGCCACGTCGCTCGGAGAGGACACGGTCGCGACCGCGAAGGAGATGCTCCCGGACGCGATCGTCCTCGCGGGAGCGCCGGCGGCCGTCCACGACGCTTACAGGGTGCTCAGGAGAGACGCGGACCTCGCGCGCGTCGCGGTCGTCGGGCGCGCTCCCGCCCCCGAAGCGGCCTCGGGTCTCCTGCCGCCGCGCGGCTCGCGGGACGCCTTCGTGCCTCCCGCGGACGACGCCCGCCTGAGAGACGTCGTGCTCGACCGCGTCCAGAAGAGGCGGCGGATCCTCGTCGCCGACGACGAGCCTCTCCTGCGGCGCATGTACGAGAGCTACCTCAGGGGAGAAGGCTACGAGGTCGTCGCCGCCTCCGACGGGAGCGAGGCGATCGACCGCGCGCGCGCCGAGCCTCCCGACCTCGTCATCACCGACGTGAAGATGCCGCGCGCCGACGGCTACGAGGTCTGCCGCGCGCTCAAGGAAGCCGAGGACACGCGCCACGTGCCCGTCCTCATCGTCTCGGCCCTCGCGGGCGAGATCGACGTGAACCGGGGCTTCCAGGCCGGCGCGAACGAGTACCTCACGAAGCCGATCGACCTGGAAGAGCTCCGCGAGCGGATCGACTCGATCTTCCGCGGCATCGAGACGAGGGGCCGCGAGACCGTCCTCGTCGTCGTCGCGGACGGCGTCGAGAGGAGCGCGCTCGAGTACGGCCTCTCGCAGCAGGGCTTCGAGGCGATCGGCGCGTCGAGCGCGGAAGAGGGCCTCGTCCTCGCGCGCGAGCTCTCTCCTTCGGTCGTCATCGCGGACGCCCCGCTCCCGACGATGGAACCGGGCGAGCTCCGCCGGAAGCTGAAAGAGAACCCTCGCACCCGCGACTGCGCGCTCGTCTTCCTCGCTGGCAAGAGCCTCCGCCGCGAGAAGTCCAGGCGCGCGGACCTCACGGCGAACGCCGTCCTCTGGAAGCCGTACTCGCTCGATCGGCTCGTCATGTCGATCGAGCGCATCCTGGGCGAGCGCCGCGTGAAGGCCGCGTCCGAGGTCGAGATGGTCCTCGAGATGATCTCGTCCCTCGCCCGCGCCCTCGAGGCGAAGGACGCCTACACGCGCGGACACTCGGACAACGTCGCGCGGCTCTCGCGCCTGTGCGCGAAGGAGATGGGCCTCTCGAAGGACGACGTCCTCGACGTCCAACTGGGAGCGCAGCTCCACGACATAGGAAAGATCGGGATCCGCGACTCGGTGCTCCTCAAGCCCGACAAGCTCGACGAGCTCGAGTACAAGGTGATCCAGGCTCACCCGACGATCGGCGCGGACATCATGCAGCCGATCGCTCGCCTGAAGAAGATCGTGCCCATGGTGCGCCACCACCACGAGCGCTGGGACGGCGGCGGCTACCCGGCGCGGATCGCGGCGCACGAGATCCCGCTCGGGGCGCGCATCATCGCCGTCGCCGACACGTTCGACTCGTGCACGTCGCACCGACCCTACCGCCGCGGCATGGAGCAGTCGCGCGCCTTCGCGATCCTCCGGGAGTGCGAGAAGAAACAGCTCGACGCCGAGGTCGTGCGCGTCTTCTGCTCGCTCGAGGAGCGGCTCAAGAGCCCCTTCGCGATCCGCGAGCTCGCCGAGGAGGAGGCGCACGACCAGCTCCACCATGTCGGGCCGGGAGGCCACGTCCACGACCAAGACGGCATCGCTCCCGACGGCCACAAGCACAAGCCGAGGCACGCTCACCCGCACCCGCACCCCGGGCCCGCCGCTCGATGAAGAGGCCGTTCGCCCCCGGGCTCGCCGTCGTGATCGTGCTCGCGCTGGCGGTCTCGCGGTCCTTCTCGCAGTTGAAGGACGACGCCGCGCGCGAGGGCGCACGGAAGCTGCGCGAGACGCTCGGGAAGGAAGGCCCTCGCGCCTCGCTCGAGGGGAGCGTGCGGCTCTCGGCGCACGTCGGTCTCTCTCGCGCCGGCTCGATCTTCCTGGGCACGAAGGTCCACGAGAAGAACGGCGAGAAGCTCTACGAGATCGAGGACCGCCTCAACTTCGAGGCGCGCGGCATGGGGGAGGTCCACGTGACGCTCATCGCGACCCTCGCGGCCGACCTCTCCGTGCGCGACCTCGCGCTCGAGACGGCCGCCCCGGGAAAGGACGGAGTCACGGTGAGCCAGCGGCTCGCTCTCGCTCCCGAGAGTGGCGCGCTCTGGCTCACGGAGACGAAGGGCGACGCGCCTCCCACGAAGCGGAAGCTCGACCTCGACCCGTCGGCGCTCGTCTTCACGCCGCCTCTCGGAGCGGGAGAGCGCCTCGCGCGCCTCGCGCGCGCCGCGAGCGGGACGCGCCTCTCGTTCGAGGGCTGGGACCTCGCGGCGGGCGAGCGCGCGACGCTCGCGCTCGCTTTCGGGGACGAGGCCAAGATCGATATCCGCGGCGCCTCCGTCTCCGCTCGCTCGCTTTCACGGGAGGAAGGCAAGGCGAAGCTCGAGTGCTGGCTCGACCCTCGGACGTTCGAGCCGCTCCGGATCGCCCGGCAAGACGGCCCCGCGCGTCTTGTGTTCGTCGGCCGCGAGCCGGAGGAGCGCGCGGATCTTCCAGCTCCCCCGGACTCCGCGCGCGCGAGCGAAGGCCCTGGCGAGACCGTCCTCCGCTTCCTGCGCGCGACCGGGAAGGGCGAGCGCGCCGAGAAGGGCGAGGACAGGGAGAAGATCAAGCGCGAGATCGCTTCTCTCCTCGACATCGACGCTCTCTATGCCCGTGCGAAGGGCGACCCCGCCGACAAGGAGTTCCGCAAGCGCTTCGAGAAGGTCCTCCTCGACAAGCTCACCCGCGACGAGTGGCGCCGGAACGGCGTCGTCAAGCTCCTCGCCGGCGCCGCGAGCGCCAAGGACCTCTCGGAGGAGGTCTCCGGCGAGACCGCTCGCGTGAGGCCGAAGTCGGCGCCGGAGCTCTCTCCCTTCAAGCTCGAGAAGAGCGACTCGGGCTGGAGGATCAGCGGCTTCCCCGACTGATTCTCCTATCGAGCGCTACTTCCCGAAGCAAGAACACGAAGACGCAAAGGCGCGAAGACGCAAGGGGCTCCGCGCCTTTGCGTCTTTGGGTCTCTGCGTTTCTCGTCTACGTCAGGCTCTGACTCCCGTCGCAGCAAGAACGCCGCGCACCGCCCTCGCGCGCTCCGCCATATTGAGCGTGTCGATCGTGATGTAGTCGATGTCGTGGAGCTCGAGGAGGAGCTTGACCATGCCGTCGATCCTGAGGATCTCCTCCCACGAGACGCTCGCGCGGACGCCGTCTTCCTTGAGGAGGTCCCGGTGAGGGCGAACGAAGAAGACGAGCGAGCCCCTCTCGCGGAGGCGGCGGGCGTAATCCGCCACGCCCTCCGCGATCTCGGAGAGGCCGAGCGTGTGGTGGCACGCGTAGGCGAGGTTGTCGAACGTCCGGTCCGACACGAAGCGCGGGCCCGCGAGGCGCTCCATCTCAGCCTGGCGGCGGAAGACTTCCTTCTGGAACGCCTTCGTCCGCTCGAGGTCCACTCGCAGCGTCTCGAGCGGTAGCTCGAGCTCCGCGAGGACGGCCCGCGCGACCTCGGTCACGAGAGGGATCCCGTAACTGCGCGCGATCCAGCGGGCGAGCGTCGTCTTCCCGGTCGAGTGCGCTCCCGCTATGTAGATCCTGAGAGCGTCGGTGCTCGGCTCTCGCTCGGGCCTCCGTGCTTCGTCCTCTCCCCGCGAAGCGGGGGGAGGGTAGGGAGGGGGGGCGAGGGACTCGCGGTCGAGGTCGCCCGCTCTCAGGATCCCGGCCGTCTTCGACGCGAGCGACGCGTGTCTTCCGTTGTTGCTGCCGTTTCCCGGCTCGGCGACAACCGCTTTCTCCATGGATCACCCCCTTGCTTCGAGGGCGGATCCTAAGCGCCGCCACCGTCAACTCGCGGTCGGACAAAGGGAGAGAAGACAGGGGACGGGGGCGTGGGCGCTCATGCACCTATGTGCCATCCTCCCTCCCCCGAAGGGGGGAGGGCAGGGGAGGGG
>JACQDU010000060.1 GCA_016200955.1 bacterium | reverse complement strand
TCCTCTCCCAGGAACAGCTCCGCGAAAGGGACGCCGTGATGGACGTGAAGCTCCGCGAGGCGCGGCTGGAGATCTCTCCGCTCGAGCCCCACGCGGTCGAGCGCGTCCCCCTCCACGACGTGGCCTTCGAGCGCCCCTTGGCGCTCGCATGGCCTCAGTTCGTCGCCGGCTGCGAGCACCTGATCCGAGCGTGCATCGACCCCGATCCGCGGCGGCGCGCCACGGCGAAGACGGCGCGCGAGATCTTCGAGAAGGAGCTCGCCGTGAGGCCGTCGACGTCGACGACCGCGGGCGAGCGGCCGTGGCGGCAGATCCTCTTCCAGATGCGGCCGCTCTCGAACCGTCTCGCGGGAGACGCGCCGCGCGGCGGGATCCGGATCACGGAGACGAACGGCGAGCTCGCCGTCGAGGAGGCGCCGCCGGCTCGCTCCTCGGCCATGAGCTCCAAGTCGATCTCGGCTTACAGGGACTCGGACTCGATGGTCCAGTTCCGCACGTCGGACCACCTCGCGCACACGAGCGCCGGGAGCAAGGGCGGCACGCCCTCGCGCGGCGTCCCGCGGAAGTCGAACGTGCCCGAGGCGCCGAAGGGCCTCATCTACCTCGCGGACGTGCTGCGCGAGCTCAAGGCCGGCCGCCCCCTCCCCGTGAGCGCGCCGGCGCTCGTCACGCGGACGGGCTTCTCGCCGCGCGAGCTCGCTCGCTGCATGATCTTCTCCCTCGACCGCGCCCACGGGCGGCTCAAGGTGAGCGACGAGGGCGACGCCCAGGCGAAGAAGGAGGTCTCGGTCGGCCGCGGCGAGGACCAGGACCTCGTCCTCGCGGACGGCGCCGTCTCGAAGAAGCACCTCGTCCTCGAGCGCCACCCCGACAAGACGTGGTGGGTGCGCGACCTCGCGTCCGCGAACGGCACGACCGTCGACGAGGAGCCGGTCGACCCGAAGAAGCCCATGAAGCTCAAGGGCTCGCTGGCGACGATCGGCGTCGGGCCGGACTCCAAGCTCACGTTCATGGACGAGGAGGAGCTCGGCCGTTATCTCAGGAAGGCGCTCGAGCTCTGGGCGCAGGCGTTCGCGCGCGGCCGGCGCTCGGCGTCCTCGACGACGAAGCTCCCCGCTCCGCCGATCCCCGACGCCGTGGCGTGGCCGCCGCCGACCGGCTCGGTCCCGCTCCGGCCGGACAGGACGCTCCCTTACGCGCCCAACGAGGGCGATCCGACGCCCTGGCTCCCGACGGAGAGGACCCGCCGCGTCGAGCGGCCCCACGACATCCCGAAGCCCGCGCCCGAGCCCACGGCGACGGGGCAGATCCCCGCGGACCTCGAGGCGCGGCTGCGCTCGTTCGAGGCGCCGAAGACTCTCTTCTACGTCGTGCTCTACGGCGCTCGCGTCGAGATCGTCGAGACCGTCGAGGAGACGCTCGAGCTCGTGGAGGAAGAGGGCGAGAACGTGCTCGCGATCGAGGCGAAGCCGGCCAAGGAGGAGAAGTTCATCGTCTACGAGCGGGGCAAGCGCGAGGAGTGAGGGGCCCTCGCGTCACTTCGGCTCGTCGTCGTCCTCGTCCGTCTCGATCTTCACGTCTTTCCCGCCGAACTTCTCCTTCAACGCGTCGAGGTACTCCCGGAGGCTCACGAGGCCGATGCTCTTCCGCTGCTCGTCGACCTTCTTCGGGTCCTCGAGCGCGGCCATGGCGAGCGCGCCCGAGTCTCCCCGGGTGACGTACGTCCCGTAGCGCTGGCGCTCGCCGATCCGCACGCGCGTGCGGTCGAAGAGGATGGCGAAGTTCTGGCCGTCTCCCTTGCCCGCCTTCATGTCCTTCTCGATCTCGGGGAGCGCGGCGAGCATGAGCGGCAGGTTCTCGCTGTGCTGGACGAGGAGGAACGCGGCCTCGGAGGTCGCCTTACCGAAGCGTCCGATGTCGATCCACCCCACCTCGGCGCAGAGCGAGCCCACGAACGCGACGTTGTCCGCGTCGATCGACTGCATCTCCTTCGACGCCGCCTCGAGGGCGGTCTTCTTCTCCGCCTCGGTCCCCTCGGCCTTCGAGAGCGCGATGAGCTTCATGCGCGTCGCCTGGTCCCGCTCGACGCGGAGGTTCAGGTCCTTCTTGACCGACTTGATCTTCTCCTTGGTGAGCTTGTCGGGAGCGGCGAACGTGAGAGGGACGGGATCGGCGAGCTCCGGCGGAGTCGCGTCGAGCCTCTTGAGCACGAAGCTCCCCGAGGTCGCGCTCGCGAGCGTGAGCTTGCCGGTCGGGATGAGCTCGAAGCGGTAGCTCTTCTTGCCGCCGGCCCGGAAGCTCACGTGATCCTGGGTGTAGCGGGCGGCTCCCACGACGACGGTCGAGCCCACTCGCATGAAGACCTTCTTCTCCGTGAAGCGGAACGCGACCCGGGGGTCGGTGTTCGTGCTCTCCCAGGAGCCCAGGAGCCTCTCGGGCGGCGTGGCGTCCTCGGCGAGCACGGCCCGCGCGAGGACGAGCGCGGCCACGAGAGCGAGCGCGAGGGTGCGGATCTCTCCTCTCATCATCGTCGTCTCCCGACGCCACGAGATGATACGTCGAGATGCGCGGCGCGGGTCGGATCCATCAGGGGCTCCCGCGCTTCTCGAGGACCCTCGAGAGAGCTTCGAGGGCGCGCGAGAGATCGGGCGCGAGCTCGAGGACGGGGAGCAAGGGATCCTTGCCCGAACGCTCGAGGCGCGCGGGCACGGTCGCGATCGTGTGCTTCCGGGGATCGAGGCGCGCAGAGACCTCGGACCACCGGAGCGGCGTCGAGACCGGCGCTCCCGGGAGCGGGCGCGCGGAGAAGGGCGCGGCGAGCGTCCTCCCGTGCGCGTTCTGCAGGAAGTCGGGGTAGACGCGCCCTCCGCGCGCCTGGACGTTCATGGTGGTCGTCGCGATCGAGGGCTTCTCCTGCTCGATCGCCCTCGCGAGGAGCGCGGCGAACGTCCTCGCCTGCTCGTAGGTGAGCTGCCCGGCGAGCGGGACGAAGACGTGGAGCCCGGTCGAGCCGCTCGTCTTCGCGAAGCTCGGGAGCCCGACCTCCTCGCAGAGCTCGTGGAGAGCGCGCGCGATCTCGACGACGTGAGCGAACGGCGCTCCCTTGGGGTCGAGGTCGAGCGTGAGCCAGTCCGGCTTCTCGAGCGAGCCCACGCGGCTCGACCAGATGTGGAGCGGGATCGAGCCCAGGTTCACGAGGTAGAGGAGCGACTCCTCGTCATCGCAGATGAAGTGCTCGATCTCACGCCCCGAGTGCTCGCTCCAGAGCCGGTGCGTGCGCAGCCACTCCGCGACGAACCCGGGCGCGTTGTGCTGGAAGAACGACTTCCCGTGGATCCCGTCGGGAAAGCGCGTGAGGACGAGCGGCCGGTCCCGGAGGTACGGGAGGAGCCAGGGCGAGATCTTCCGGTAGTACTCGATGAGGTCGCCCTTCGTGTAGCCCTCCTCGGGCCAGAAGACCTTCTCCAAGTTTGAGTAAGACACGCTCCTCGCGCGCGGCACGGGAGCGTCCTTCATCTCCGGGAAAGCGCGCGGCGGCCTCCCGGGGAAGGTCGGGTCCTCGAGCGTGCACTCCTCGATCTTCTTGTCCTCGCGGAAGCGCAGGAAGGCGGGCTCGCGGAGGATGCCGACGTTCGTCCAGTCCTTGTAGCGGACCTCGCAGATGAGCTTCGGCTCCACCCAGACGGTCGTCCGGTCCGCGGGGATCGGTCCGTGGCACGGCGCTTCGTTCGTTCGCCCGGCCTCGAGCGCCTTGGTCGCGAGCGCGAGCTCGCGCTCGTCGAAGCCGGTGCCCACGCGCCCGACGTAGAGGAGAGAGCCGGGCGGCCCCGGCTCCCAGGCCGCGAGGTGGAGGGCGCCGAAGCCCGAGCGCGAGCCCTTGGGGGCCGTGAAGCCGGTCACGACGAAGTCTCCCGTGCGCTCCTTCCTCACCTTGATCCAGGAGGAGGAACGGCCGCGGACGTAACGGGAGTCGATCTTCTTCGCGACCATGCCCTCGAGCTCGAGCTTCGAGACTTCCTCGAAGAAATCCTCTCCGCGCTCGGCCACGTGATCCGAGAACCGGAGCGGCCCGAGCTGCGGGAGGAGCCTCTGGAGGAGCCGTTTCCTCTCGAGGAGAGGGAGCCCGCGCGCATCGAGCCCGGCGAAGCCGAGGAGGTCGAAGATGAACAGCACCGCGGGCGCGAGCCCCGCGGCTCGCTCGCGGTCGGCGTGGCCGAGGAGGTGCGCTCGCCCGAGGAGGCGCTGGAAGCTCGGCCGTCCTCTCTCGTCGAGCGAGACGAGCTCGCAGTCGAGGACGATCTGGTCGTAGGGGAGCGCCGCGACGGCTCGCGCGACCTCGGGGAAGGCCTGCGTGATCTCGTGCTGGCGGCGGGAGAACAGGAGAGCCTTCTTCCCCTCCTTCGCGGCGACGACGCGGAAGCCGTCGTACTTGAGCTCGAAGACCCAGTCCTTCCCCGAGAACGGCTCGACTCGCGTCTCGGGGAGCATGACCTCGACCTCCGACGCCTTGACGGCTCGCGCGGGGGCGCCGGCTCGCACGAGCTCTTCCCGGACGTCGCTCGCACGCGAGGAGCCCGAGCGCATCTCCTCGACGGTGAGGCCCGAGAGGATCGATTCTTCCCGGAAGCCCGGCTCTCCCGCCTTCGCGTGAGCGTCGGATTTCTTGAACAGGAGCCAGCTCGTCTTCGAGGTCTCGCGCGGGCCAAAGTCGGCGCCCGCGGGAGGCGCCTTCCCCGTACGGATGAGCTCCCAGGTCCCGCGGAGCTTGTAGCCCTTGAGCTCGAACTTGAGCTTCCCCTTCTCGAAGCCCTTCTCGGGATCGCCGTCCGGG
>JACQDU010000673.1 GCA_016200955.1 bacterium | reverse complement strand
GCACTCTGCGCCTCTGCGGTGAACACACATCCCAACATGTCATCCATGAAGAGCCGGATGAGTCTGGCGACACGACACCAGGTTCGTTTCATTCGTCTATCCCGGTTTTGGGAGATGGAATCTCCCTCTCGTTGCCGCTTCCGTCCAAATCCATGTGAGATAAAGCGTTCCTCGCGGCCGCCCCCCGGGTCCGGGACGTGCTTCACATGGGATGCACCAGGGACAGGGTAAGGCTCATGCGACGAATTCACGTTGTGTTCCCGCTGCTGGCGGGGATCGCGGCGATCGCGGTCGAGGGCTGCAGCGGAGGCGCCAAGAGCTCTCCGCCCGCCCAGGCCGGAAGCGCCGCTCCGGCGGCGACGGATGCGAGCGACTCGACCGCGGCGGTCCCGACGGCCGCGGCTCCCGTGGCTCCGCCTCCGAAGCCCGTCCTCACCGCGAGCACCGCGATCGAGCACGTCTTCATCATCGTGAAAGAGAACCACACCTTCGACAACTTCTTCGGCACGTTCCCCGGCGCGAACGGCTCCATGAAAGCCGTGGACTCCAAGGGAAAGACGCGCGACCTCAAGATGCCGTGGATCGACTACGACATCTCGGGCTGGAACACGTGGCAGGCCGCCCACACGGACTGGAACGGCGGCCTCATGGACCACTTCGACCTGGGCGAGGAGCACACCTTCCCCTTCAACATCGTCACGCCGCTCACGGGCGGCGGGGCTTTCCTGAGCTACTCGCCCCCCGCGGGCGTCGCGGGCGGGCCAGCGGCCTACTACTGGGATATCGCCGAGCGCGGCGTCCTCTGCGACAACTTCTTCACCTCGGTCATGACCCAGAGCACGCCCAACCACATGTTCACGGTCGCCGCCTCCTGCGGCCGCGCGATCGAGAACGCGGCGATCCTTCCGCCCCACAACATGAAGGTCTTCACGCCCGCGGGCGAGATCAAGGAGCACCCGCCGCTCTTCGACGCGAGCGAGATCAAGACGACGCTCATGAACGAGCTCGAGAAGAAGGGCCGGACCTGGAAGTACTTCTCCGAGAAGCGCACGGGCCCTCTCGCCCAGGTCATGGGCGTCATGGAAGACAACGACTCGAGCGTCGAGATCATGCAGGTCGCGAGGGACCTCGCGTCCTTCAAGGACAACTACGTCGACACGACGCCCGACCTCGACAAGTACCTCGCCTGGTACCTCGAGAACGGCCAGATCGGCGACGTGACGTGGATCAAGCCCTCGACCGCGAACTCCGAGCACCCGGCGTTCAGCTCGGTCTCCCGGGGCGCCGCGTGGACGCGAGCGGTCGTGAACGCGATCGGCAAGAGCCGCTACTGGAACAAGTGCGCGATCTTCATCACGTGGGACGACTTCGGCGGCTTCTACGACCACGTGGCGCCGCCCCAGGTGGACGACCTCGGGCTCGGCTTCCGCGTCCCGTGCATCGTCCTCTCGCCTTACGCGAGGCGGAGCTACGTGGACAAGACGCAGTACGAGCTGAGCTCCATGGTCAAGTTCGCGGAGACCGTCTTCGGCATCGCTCCCATGACGGCGCGCGACGCCGCGGCGAGCGACATGACGAACTCCTTCGACTTCACCCAGGAACCGCGCCCCTTCTCCGACTTCCACTTCGCGAACTGAAAGACGCGCTCGCTAGAATCGGCTCATGTTCCCGAGAGCCCGTGAGGGGAGACGGCTCGCCGCGGCCCTGGCGCTGGCCACGCTCGCGGGCGGCTGCTCGCTCCCTTACCTCGCTCACGTGAGCTACGGCCAGGCCCGGATCCTCGTCGGACGAGTGCCGGTCGAGCACTACCTCGAGCGAGACGGGACGAGCGCTCGCGCGAAGGAGAAGCTCCGCCTCGCCCTCGACGTGAGGAAGTTCGCGCGCGAGCTCGGCCTCGCGGAGACCGACAGCTACACGACTGTCTTCGACACCGAGGGCGAGGCGGCGGTCTGGAACCTCTCGGCCTGCGCGGACGACGCCTTCCGAGCTCACACATGGTCCTTCCCCGTGGTCGGGACGCTCCCCTACAAGGGCTACTTCGACCGCTCGCTCGCCGACGAG
>JACQDU010000672.1 GCA_016200955.1 bacterium | reverse complement strand
TTCAACGGGACTTACCTGCACGAGCTCTACTTCGAGAACCTGGCCGGCGGCGGCACGGCGCCCTCGGACGCGCTCAAGCGCGCCGCGAGCGAGTCGTTCGGGAGCTGGGACGACCTCGTGAAGGACGCGCGCGCGGCGGGCACCTCCACGCCGGGCTGGGTCCTCCTCACCCGGAGCCGCGTGGACCAGAAGCTCCACAACTACATCTGCTTCGAGCACCACCTCAACATCCCGGTCCACCAGGACATCATCATGGCGCTCGACTGCTGGGAGCACGCCTTCATGATCGACTTCGGGATCAAGAAGGCCGACTACTTCGACGCGTTCTTCAAGAACTGCGACTGGAAGATGGTCTCCCAGCGATTCGACAAGTACTCGAAGTACACGCGTTGAGCTCGGAGCCGCGCTTTCTGCGGTTTCTCTTGACGATGATGGGGCGCCCGGGAGAATCTCGGGCGCTCCCTTTCCTGCCGCACGGGTCTATAGCTCAGTTGGTTAGAGCGCGTCCCTGATAAGGACGAGGCCGATGGTTCGAGTCCATCTAGACCCAAGAGCAGCTACCTCCTAGAGCAGCATCGACGACAGAGGGTCGGTCCTACCAACGCTCGAGGTCTTTTCGCGGGCCCTCCCGTCGCGCCCCCTCCCCGGACTCGCCCCGCTTCGCCGGGGAGGACGACGCGCGGCTCCCGTGCAAACAGGGCCGCGGGAGGCGAGACTCTCTCTCGTGAAGCTCGGCGACTACGAGATCCTGTCGGAGCTCGGGCGAGGCGGCATGGGAGTCGTCTACCACGCCCGGGCCGCGGACGGCCGGGAGGTCGCGATCAAGGTCCTCCCGAGCGCGTCCTCGGACTCGGCGATGATCCGCTTCCAGCGCGAGAAGGAGCTCCAGAGGGCGCTCGGGGAGGAGGACGGCTTCGTTCCGCTCCTCGACTCGGGCGAGAGGATGCGCGAGCCGTGGCTCGTCATGCCTCTCGTGGGAGGAGGCTCGCTCAGGGACAGGCTCCGGCGCGGGCCGCTCGCGGTGGACGAGGCGGCCGCGCTCGGGCGCACGCTCGCGCGGGCGCTCGCGCGAGCGCACGCGCGCGGGATCGTCCACCGCGACCTGAAGCCGGAGAACGTCCTCTTCACGACGCGCGGACGGCCCCTCATCGCGGACCTCGGGGTCGCGAAGCGCTTCGACGCTCTCACGGGACAGAGCGGCGCGGCGTCGCTCTCCCGCTCGGGCGCCTTCGTGGGAACGGTCGGCTACCTCTCGCCCGAGCAGCTCGCCGACTCGAAGGCGGTCGGGCCGCAGGCGGACGTCTTCGCGCTCGGCGCGATCCTTTACGAGTGCCTCGCGGGGAAGCCGGCCTTCGTGGGAGAGAGCATGATCGAGCTCTGCGCGAAGGTCGCCTCGGGCGTCGTCGAGCCGCTCTCTCGCGCGCGGCCCGAGACGCCGCCTCCGCTCGCGCGCGTCGGCGAGCGCGCCCTCTCGCCCGATCCTCGCGCGCGCTTCGCCTCGGGCGAGGAGATCGAGCGCGCCTTCGCCGAGGCCGCGCGTGCCGGCGACGGCTCGCGCGGGGCTCTCCGGACCGTCGTCCTCGCCGCCCTCCTGGGAGTCGTCGTCGCCGGCTCGATCGTCGGCGGAGCGCTCCTCGTCGTCTCCCAGTTGAACGACGCGCGCCGCGAGGAGGAGCAGCAGGCCAGGGAGCAGGAACGCCGCAGGAAGGAGGCCGCCCTCCGCGCCGAGGACGAGAGGAAGCAGGGCGAGGAGAAGGCGAGGAAGGAGACTCGCGCGAGGGCCCAGGCCCTCGTCGACGCCGCGCGCGCCGAGGGCCAGCGAGGCGACTTCGAGCGAGCGGCGGGTTCGTGCTCGAAGGCGATCGAGCTCGACCCGGGCTTCGCGGAGGCGTGGGCCGTGCGCGCGAGCTCGAGGGTCAGGCTGAACGACTTCGACGGAGCGGTCGTGGACGCGACGCGCGCCGTCGGCCTCGACCCCCGGTGCGCGCACGCCTACGAGGCCCGCGCCACGGCGCGGACCTACAAGCAAGACTGCAAGGGCGCGATCGAGGACTTCGACCGTGCTCTCGCGATCGAGCCTCGCTCCGTGACGGCTCACGTGGGCCGCGGCAACGCGCACGGCGTGCTCGGGGAGCTCGAGGCGGCGATCGGCGACTACACGAGGGCGATCGAGGCGGATCCCGGCTCGGCGGGCGCCTGGGGGAATCGAGCGAACTGCCGCGCGCTCCTCGGGCAGCAATCCCTCGCGCTCGGCGACTACACGAAGGCGCTCGAGATCGATCCGCGCAGCGCCAACACCTGGAAGAACCGCGGCCTCGCGCGCGAGGGCCTCGGGGACACGAAGGGCGCGATCGAGGACCTCGAGAAGGCCCTCGAGATCGAGCCCGCGCTCGGCGAGAGCGGGGGCGTTCGAGCGGAGATCGAGAAGCTCAAGCGCCGCTGACGGAGGAGCCGGCCCCGCCTCTCGGGAGGTTTGCCCCGGTCAGTCCTTCTTCTTCTCGCCCGTCTCGGTCTTCTCGGCCTTGGGCTTCTCCGCGGCCGTGTCCTTCACGAACTTCACGACGGCTTCCGTGAGCTCGTCCTTCTCGCTCCCGATCTTCGTGACGATCGTGATGTGGCCCCGGTCCTTGACCTCGAGCGACTTCGCCTTGACGCCGGCTTCCTCGAGCTTGGCCGTGAGGACCTTGCCGCCGATCCTCAGGTTCGGCGGGTCGTCGTCGCCCCAGGTCACGAAGAAAGGCGGCTTGTCCTTCCCGACGTGGTTGAGCGGCGCCGCGTCCTCGCGCGTCTCGGCGGGGAAGGCGTCGGGGAACGCGGCGAGGGCCAGCTGGCCGAAGGGGCCGCTCATGGGGATCGCGCCCCGGATCGCCGAGAGCTCGAGGCCCTGTTCCTTCAAGTAAGTCGGGTCGAGAGCGACGAGCGCGGAGAGGTGGCCGCCCGACGACTGGCCGGAGACGAAGAGGGCGTCTTGGTCTCCCTGGTGTTCCTTCGCGTGCTTCTTGAGCCAGGCGAGCGCCCGCGCGACGTCGCGCACGTGCTCGGGGTGCTTGACTCCGGGGCTCAGGCGATAGCCGACGATCGCCGTCAGGATCCCTTCCTTCGCGAAGGCGTGGCCCACGTGCCTGAAGAGCGCCTTGTCTCCCATCTTCCAGGCGCCGCCGTGGACCCAGGCGAGCACGGGGAAGGGCCCGTCTCCCTTGGGCACGTAGAGGTCGAGGTTGTTCTTCTTCTCGTCCCGGTCCTTGCCGTCGTAATAGGAGAGGTCCTTCTTGACCGTGACCCCGTCGTCGTCGCCCGTGGCGTCGAGCGCGAAGGCGGCGAGGGCCGCGGCCACCGTGCCCGCGATCGCGGCGTGCTTCCAGGAAGAGCGCATGATCCCTCCTCGTCCCTCAACCGGGAGTAGCTTACCGGCAAGCGGCCCCGGAAGTCACTCGCTCTCCTCGATGCACCCCGGGTCCTCGAAGTTGCCCGAGACGTGGCCCTTCGGTCGATACCACTTCTCGAGGAGGAGGAGGGAGCGCTGGAAGTCGCCCTCGCAGTGGTCCCCGAGGAGCGAGAGGAGGACCGAGAGCTCCTTCCCCGCGTCGTCCCACTGCTCGCGCCGGACGAAGTGGTCGTAGCGGAGCTTCTCGAACTCGCGCGCTCTCCTGAAGACCTCGCGGGCGCGGTCGGCGTGCTCCTTCACGGAGTCCGAGATCTGGCCGAGGTCCGCTTCGAGGTCGCCCTGCCGGCTCACGATCTTCCTGAGCCGCTCGAGCGCCTCCTCCGCACGCTCGTACTCGTGGAGAGCGCGGCGCGGGAAGCGCTCGCGGTGGGGCGCGTTCTCGAGGGTCTCGAGCGCCTCTCCCTGCGAGATGCGCTTGCGGATCGCTTCCTTGAGCTCGACGCTCGTGAGGAGGGCGAGCTTCTCCTCGCGCGAGCGCCGGAGCCGCTCGTGCTTCGAGCTTCCTTCCACGACGACCGTGTAGACGCGGGAGCTCCCGCTCCTCTTGCGGACCTCGAAGGTCGTCTGGCCCGCCTGTCTCCCGTGCACCAGGAAGTGCGCGACCGCCCGCGTGTCGGGCACGACCCACTCGACGCGAGCGATCCTCTCGTCCGCCGCGCGCACGAGGTCCGTCGGCTCTCCGTCGAGCCGTGCTCGCAGGTCGGCCGCGGGCGGGTCCTCCTCGCTCCAGCTCTCCTCGTAGGGGCGCACCTCGCCCACCGCGACCGGGGGAGAGAGCGTCGAGCGGGAGACGACCGGCGACTTCGGGCGCGAGACGACCGCCACGATCGCGATCGCCAGGACGATCGCGACCACGCCCGCTCCCGCGACCGCTCGCGGGAGCTTCTTCCGTGGCGTCTC
>JACQDU010000671.1 GCA_016200955.1 bacterium | reverse complement strand
GAAGATCGTGTGCTCGAGCTGGACGAGCTCGGCGAGCGCGCGGAGCTTCATGGCGAGACGCTCCCCGCTCTCGAGGGGAGAGCGATCCAGCGAGCGCTCGCGCGCGGCTGCTCGAGGAGAGCGGCCTCGGGGCGGCGAGCGCCGACGACGGCGTCGCGCGCGACGATCCCGGGGCGCGCTCCCGGGACGAAGGCGCCCAGGCTCTGCTCGCCGAGCGCTCGCGCGCCGCCGAGGGTCGCCGCGCGGAGCGCGCTCACCGGGTCGATCGCGAGAGCCGCTGCTTCCTCGAGGACGTTCAGCGATGGAGACGAGGCGAGCGAGTCCGTGCCGAGCGCGAGCGGCACTCCCGCCGCCGCGAGCTTGCTCGCGGGCGGCGCTCCGAGGCCGAGGAAGCGGTTCGAGCGCGGGCAGAGGACGGCCGAGGCGCCGCTCGCCGCCAGCTCTCTCACATCATCGTCGTCCACGTCGAGCAAGTGCACGGCGAGCGTCCGCGGCCCGAGGAGGCCCGCGCGCGCGGCGACGCGCACGGGAGACGCGGCGCGCTCTGGCGAGAAGGGCCGGGCGATCCCGCGCTCGCGGAGGAGCTCCGCCCACGCTCCGTCTCCCGAGACGAGGAGCCGGCGCTCGGCGGGATCCTCCGCGAGGTGCACCGAGACGGGCTCTCCCGCGCTGGCGGAGGCGACGGCCGCGAGCAGCTCCTCGCTGCACGTCGCGGGCGCGTGAGCGGCGAGCGCCGCGCGCAGGTTTCCCGAGGGAGCTCTCGCCCGGTCGCGCGCCGAAGCGAGCGCCTTCTCCCAGTCCTCGGGCTTCGCTCCGAGCGCTTCGTGGAAGCGCGCTCCGAGGAAGGGAGCGTCCTCGGGAAGCTCGTTCCCCGCGAGGCCGCTCGCTGTGTCGCCGAGCGCTCCCGTGCCGCAAGAGAGAAGCTCGCTCACGGCGAGCGCGACGCCGTGCGCGACCGCTTTCGCGTCGAGCGGCGCCCGGCGCGCGATGAGCTCTCGCACCCACGCGACGAGCCCTCGCCCTCCGGCGAGCGCGCCCGCGAGCGCCGACAGCTCGAGGTGCAGGTGAGCGTTCACGAGAGCGGGGTGGACGAGCTCTCCCGCATCGATCCGCTCGACCCCCGCGGGCGCCGCGCGGCGGACCTCGTCTCGCTTCCCGACCTGGACGATCTCTCCCGTGGAGTCGACGAGGATCGCGCCGTCCTTGATCGGCGGCGCCGCGATCGGGAGGACCCAGCGAGCTTCCACGACGACGAACGGAAGAGAACCGCGGAGGCGCGGAGGACGCGGAGTCTCCGCAGAGAGGCGCTCCGCGCGACTCTGCGTCGGCTCTGCGCCTCTGCGGTTCTCTCTCGTCGTTCTCATCGCAATTCCAGGATCTCGTAGTGAACGTTCCTGCGAGCCGGCCGGAAGCCGGCGGCGCGGACCTGCCGCTCGAGCTCCTGGGCATCCATGCGGAAGCGCGCGCCGGCGGCGGAGACGACGTTCTCCTCGATCATGATCGAGCCCATGTCGTCGGCCCCGGCGCGGAGCGCGGCCTGCGAGACGCCCGGCCCCTGCGTGACCCACGACGCCTGGAGGTGGCGCACGTTGTCGATCACGAGCCGCGCGAGCGCGACGATGCGCAGGTAAGCCCACGCTCCCGCGTCCTGCGCGCGGAGGCCGGTGTTCTGGTCCTGGAACGTCCACGGGATGAACGACGTGAAGCCCGAGTTGTGCCCGGCCGACTGAGCGCGCGTCTCGTCCTGGAGCGCGCGCACGCGGAGCATGTGCTCGATGCGGTCGCGCGGGCTCTCTCCCACGCCGAACATCATGGTCGCCGTCGTCGTGAGGCCGCGGCGCTGCGCTTTCTCCATGACCGAGAGCCAGCCGTCCGTCGTGACCTTGAGCGGGGCGATCCTCTGCCTCACCTCGTCGACGAGGACCTCGGCGCCGCCGCCGGGGACCGAGCCGAGCCCCGCGGCGACGAGGCGATCGAGGACCTCGTCCACCGTGAGGGACGAGATCCGCGCGACGAACGTGATCTCCTCGGGAGAGAAGCCGTGCACGTTCACGTCGGGGAAGCTCGACTTGAGGAAGCGGAGCAGCTTCTCGTAGTAGTCGATCTTGAGGTCGGGGTTGACTCCTCCCTGGAGGAGGATCTGCCGGCCGCCGAGGGCTCGCG
>JACQDU010000059.1 GCA_016200955.1 bacterium | reverse complement strand
CTTTCGTCGCCCCCGCCCCCGGCGAAGCCTTCCTTGAAGGAGAGCTACAAGCTCATGCTCGCCGCCGCCCTCGCGTCGGGGCGAGAGGCTCCTCCGGCGGTCGAGATCCCGACGTTCGCCACGGCGCCGGTTGCGGCCGCGGTTCCGGTGCCGGCTCCGGGTCCGCTTCCGGTTCAGGTCCCGGGTCCGCTTCCGGTTCCGGTCCCGGTTCTGTCTTCGGAAGAGCTCTTGCTCGAAGACCCGCTCGAGGAGATGGCGATCGCCGTCGTGAGAGCGACGCCCTGGTGGCTGCTCAGCCTGGCGTTCCACGCGCTCATGCTCTCGTGCCTGCCTCTCCTCATCTTCACGTGCCGTTTCGCCGACGACGACGGGAGCACGATCGCGATCGGAGTCGCTCCTCCGAGGTCGGTGAAGCTCGACTTCGGCGACAGGCCGCGAGCGGTGCTCGAGAAGACGGGCTTGCCCGAATCCGACGTGAAGCTCACGGAAGAACCGCGGATCTTCTTCCCCTCCGCGACGGGAGCGGATCACAGCGAGTCGGCCGATGGAGAAGACTACGCCCTGATGAAGGGCGACTCGACCGACGCTCTCTCGTGGATGCGCGGGCTCGAGAACGGCGTCAAAGGGAGACGGCCGGGCGAGGGGAGCGGCGTCTCCGACGTGCTCGGCCTCGGCGGCGGATCGGGCGGAGCGCGCCGCTACGGCACGCGCTTCGGCGGGCGGCGCGACCTCGTCGCGCGAGGCGGCGGCTCCCAGGCCACCGAGAGCGCCGTGGAAGCCGGCCTCCGCTGGCTCGCGCGGCACCAGTCGGCGAACGGATCGTGGTCGTGCGAGGGGTTCGACCACGCCTGCGCGAGGAAGGATGGCTCGCGCGGTCCCTGCTACGCGCCCGGTCAGGACTGCTACGACGTCGGCGTCACGAGCCTCGCGATCCTCGCCTTCCTGGGAGCGGGGCACACTCCCACGAACCGCTCCGCCTACCGCGACCCCGAGACGGCGAAGGTCATGCGCTTCGGCGACGCGGTCAAGAACGGCCTCAAGTGGCTCCTCGAGCAGCAGGAGGGAGACGGCGCCTTCGGGAGCGCGTGCCAGAAGCACCTCTACAACCACGTGCTCGCCACGTTCGCTCTCTCGGAGGCTTACGGGATGACGAACGCCGTCGTCTACCGCGTCCCGGCGCAGAAGGCGGTCGATTACCTCGAGGAGGCGCAGAATCCGGGGAGAGGCTGGCAGTATCAGCCCAAGAGCGGCGTCTCCGACACCTCGATGACCGGCTTCTGCGTCATGGCGCTCAAGAGCGCCGCGATCTCCGGCCTCGACGTGAGCGAGGGCGCGTTCTCGGGCGCGCGCTCGTTCCTCGTGAGCGTGACCGACCGGCGCGGCGTCGCCGGCTACTTCCGCGCGGAGCGCATGAAGGTCGTCTTCCTGGGAAACGACCGCTGGGCCGACCACCCGACGTGCACCGCGGTCGCCATGCTCTCGCGCATGTACATGGACCAGGACCGGAGCGCGAAGGATTTCGAGAAGGGCGCTCGACTGATCGCGCAGGACCTCCCTCGATGTGAGGAAGGCAGAGAGGCGAGCGTGGATTACTACTACTGGTACGCCGGCACGCTCTCCGTCTTCCAGTACGACGGGCCCGACGGACCGCTCTGGTCTCGCTGGAACGAGGCCATGTCGAGCGTCCTCTGCTCGCACCAGCACGAGCGGAAGGACGGCTGCCAGGACGGCTCGTGGGACGCGAAGCCCGACCGCTGGGGCGTCGCGGGCGGGCGAGTCTACGCGACCGCCATGAACGTCCTCACGCTCGAGGTCTACTACCGCTTCGCGAGCATCTTCGGCAGCACGAAGCCGGGGAAGTAGCGAGAGAAGGCGGCCGCTCACGCGAGCGGGGCGTAGCGCTCCATTTCCTTGAGCGCGCTCGTCTCCTCCGCGGTCCAGTGCTCGAGCGCGACGCCGGCGGCCGCGGCCTTCTTCGTGAGGGGAACGAGCCTCGCGTTCGTGAAGTCGCGCTCCCTGAGCTCGCGCGCGAGGAGGAGGGCGAGCTGCTTCGACGCCGCCTCGTACTTGAAGGTCGCCGACGACTCCCGGAGCTTGAGCTGCGCTTCCTTCGCGGTGTTCGCGATCCCGGCCGCGGCTGCCTCGGCGGCGAGCTTGAGCTTCTGGAAGAAGCCCGTCTTCGAGGGGTCGACCTCCTTCTGCGAGCCTCCCGAGGACGAGCGCTCGCGCGCAATCTGGGAGAGCTCGCGCTCGAGCGTCTCGAGCTCCGAGAAGATGTCCTTGTGGCCGAGGAGCTCCGAGGCGATCTTGAGCTCCTTCTTCACGTTCACGTCCTTCGCCGCGAGCTTCGCGATCTCCGGGGCGAGCTTCTCGATCTCGGCCTGGCGCGCGGCCTTCTCCTTGCCCGCCTGGACCGCG
>JACQDU010000670.1 GCA_016200955.1 bacterium | reverse complement strand
CTTCTCTCGCTCGAAGCGCTCGAACGACTTCCTCGCCTCGGGGCGGATGAGGACCTTGATCGCGACGGCGGCTCCGAGGGACGAGGTCGCCCGGAAGACGACTCCCATGCCACCGCGGCCAAGCTCGCCCTGGACCTCGTAGGGGCCTATGCGCACGGGCGGTACTCTGCCTCAAGGGAGGGCGGCACGCGAGCGTTCGGGTCGCGGTCAGGACGATGGAACTCGCGTGAGGCACGAGCGAGTGCCGATCGGTCCCGGCGTGACCGTCGCTTCATTTTCCACTGGTCGTATGCCATTTGCCACTGGGTCATTTGAGCCCCATCTGCTCCCTGGCGCTCGAGCACAAATGGAAATGGCAGATGGCAAATGGAATATGGCAAATGACGTCCGTGCTGGGAGACGACCCCACACATCTTCGAGTGAGACGCCAGCTCCTGTTGACTCGGATGGCGACCGCCATCAACGCGAGCGGCTTCAACCGGGAGATCTGTCCATCTCCTCGAGATACGACGAGCCGTGCTTCGAGATCGCCTCGAGCTCGAGCGCGAGCGAGCGCTCGAGGGCGGAGACGACGTTCGCTCGCACGAGCACGGGCTCTCTCCCGAGCCCGGGTGTGTGTCGGGAGAGAGAGAGGAGCGCCTCCTCGTCTCTCGGGGCTTTTCTCTCTGCAAGGATCGGGAGCTCGGCGCCGAGAGAGGCCGCGCCCTTCTCGCGCGCGAGCGAGCGGAGCTCGGCCGAAGCCTCTTCCTTCAGGCGAGAGAGCGTCACGGCCTTCCGCCGCACCGCTACTCCCCGAGCCCTCGCGAGACGTCCTGGGAGAGGTCCTTCGTGATGTTCTTCTCGTGAGCTTCCATCGTCCCGCCGCCGATCTCGAGGAGCTTGGCGTCGCGCCAGAGACGCTCGACGACGTACTCTCCCACGTAGCCGTAGCCGCCCAGCACCTGGATCGCGTTGTCGGCGACTTCCTTGCCCATCTCGGCGGCGACGAGCTTGACGCCGTCCGAGTCGAGGCGGTTCCCGGGCCGCGACAGGTCCATCCTCCGAGCGACGTCGTACACGTAGGTCCGCGCGGCCTTCCACGAGGCGTAGCTGCGGCCTATGTAGCGCTGGATCTGGCCGAAGTCGCGGATCGGCTTCCCGAACGCCTTCCGGTCGTTCGCGTAGCGGGACATGACCTCGACGCAGCGGCGCCCGATCCCGAGCGACATGGCGGCGAGGCCGACGCGCTCGATCTCGAGGTTGCGCATCATGTGCATGAGCGCGTCTCCCTCGGCGCCGAGGCGGTCTAGGACGGGGACCTCCGCGGCATCGAAGACGAGCTCCGCCGTCGAGGAGGCGCGCATGCCCGTCTTGTCCTTGATTTTTTGCCCGAGAGAGAAGCCCGCGGCGCCCTTCCTGACGAGGAAGCTCGAGAGCTTGTCCTTCCCGTCGGCTCCCTCGGTCTTCGCGTAGACCAGGAAGATGTCGCCGAGGGTCTTCTCGTCGATCGAGCCGTTCGTGATCCACATCTTCCGGCCCGTAAGGAGGTACTTCTCGCCTTTCTTGACGGCGCGCGTCTTCATGCCGAGGACGTCGGTCCCGACGTCGGGCTCGGACATGCACATGCCGCCCAGCCACTCGCCCGAGACGACCTTCGCGAGGTAGCGCGAGCGCTGGTCCTCGTTCGAGTTCCGGTAGAAGTTGTTCACGAAGAGGAGCGCGTGGGCGAGGTAAGCGAGGCAGAAGCCCGGGTCGGACGAGGAGAGCTCCTCGTGCACGATCACGGCCGCGATCGGGTCCATGCCTCCGCCGCCGTCCTCGGCGGGGACCGTGATCCCGAGGAGGCCGAGCTCTCCCGTCTTCCGGAAGAGCTCGAGGTTGAAGCGCTCGTGCCGGTCGTGCTCGAGCGCCTGCGGCTCGACCTCTCGCTCGACGAAGTCGCGGAGCGTCCGGCGGAGCATCCTGTGCTCGTCGGTGGGCTGGAAGAGATCGAACGACCTCGCGTCCTGCTCGGGCCTCGTCTCGGGTTCTTTCCTGGCTTCCATGGGCTCCGCTCGACGATCGCCCTTTCCCTACGTTCGTCCCAATGTATCAGATCGGCGGACCGTCCCCGACGTCGAGGCGGCCGCGGACCGTGTAGGACGCCTCGTGGACCTCGGAGCGAAGCGCCTTCCTGAGGTCGGGGTCGAGGCGCCCCTTCGCGAGCCTCTCCGCGAGCGCGGCGAGGCGCTTGAGCTCGGCGTCGAGCGCGGGGCTCACCTTCGCCGTGCCCGGGCTCAGGTGGACGAGGCTGTTGCTCAGGCGCTTCGAGCCCGCCTCGTTGTCGCCGGCCTCGTCGTCCGCGAGGGCACGCTCCTTCAAGACGGCGGCGTCGAGGAGGACGATCTCGGCGAGGACCTCTCCGTTGGGCTCGGCCTTGGCCGCCGTGCGAGCATCGGCGAAGCGCAAGAAGACCGGGTGCTCGGAGGAGCGCGTCGCTCCCTCCGCCGTCGTCCAGGTGACCGTGAGGAGGGCCACGCGCGCTTCGGTCGTTCCCCGGGAGACCGCCGGGATCGAGAGGTCGAGGAGCACGACCTTCGTCTCGTCTCCCCGGAGCTCCGAGAGAGAGACGACGAGCGCTCCGCCCTTCCGGTAAGCGGGGTAAGCGTTCCGCGAGCCGAGGACGCGCGCGCCGCCCTCGGGCGAGATCGTGACCTCGACCGAGCGACCGACGATCGAGCGGAGCCCGCCGAGCTCGCGCGAGTACGCCTGCTCGAGCTTCGCGGGGCCGTTCACGTGGTAGAGGCGGCCGCCTCCCGCTCCCGCGATCGCGGAGAGCGTCTCCTCGTCGTACTCGAGCCCGAAGCCGAGCGTGGTCGTGAGGATCTCGCGGTCGCGGAGCTCGCGCGCGATCGCCGCGAGCGCGGGCCTCTCCGTGACCCCGGCGTTCGCTCCGCCGTCCGTCAGGAGGAGGACGCGCTTCGCGTTCGCCGAAGCGTCGGCCTTCAGGACCTCGCCCGCCTTCTCGAGCGCGAGCGCGAGGTTCGTCCCGTTCTCGAGCGAGAGCGAGTCGATCGCGTCGAGGAAGGACTCTCTCCCCTCGGCGGGGCCCGCCGCGATCACCTGCGCCCTCGAGGCGAAGGCCACGAGAGCGAGCCGGTCGCGCGGCCCGAGCGTGTCCACGAGCTTCCGCGCCGACTTCTTGAGCGCCTCGAGCTTCGCTCCTCTCATCGACGTCGATCGGTCGAGGACGGCCGAGATCGAGAGCGGCGCTCGCCCGCCTTCGGCTCCCGTGCTCCCGCATCTCACGGCGAGAACGACGGGGCCACCTTCTTCCGGGAGCAGCTCGCGCTCGAGGTCGAGCTTCACTTCCATGGAGAGAGCCTAGCAGCGCCGGGAGCGGCCGCCCAGTCTACTCGGCCGTGGTGTCCAGGACGGGCCGCGCCGCGACTTGGCTCGTGAGGGCCACCATGAGGTCGTGGACCCAGCGCGCTCGCTGCTCCTCGTCCATGCCGTGAGCGAGCCGCCTGATCGCCGCCTCGGCGCACTGGACGGCGTTCTCGACGATCGCGCGGCTCGCCGCGACGGCTGCCCCGGCTTGCTGCGCCTGCAACATGAGGGTGACGATCTCGGGAGCGTAGGCGAGGTGGACGATCCGCGCGTCGGCGATCCGGATCCCGGTGCCCGCCATGTGGCTCTGGACCTCGTCTCTCAGCTCCTGCGCGAGGATCGCAGGGTCGCCCCGCAGCGAGCGCTTCCCCGGAGGCGCGTCGTAGAGGTGGCGCATGGCGAGGCTCCGGATCCCCGCCTCGGACTGGAGCCGGACGAAGGTCCACGCGTCCGCCAGGTGGAAGAGGGCCCTGGCCGTGTCCTCGAGCGTGTATCCCAGGTTCGCCGAGATCACGATCGGGCTCCCGTCCTGGTCGTTGACCTTGAGCTGCTCGCTCTGGAATCGGCCCCAGGTGGCGATCTTCTGCTTCTGGTAGAGCGGGCTCACCCAGAACCACCGTCCGAGGGGCCCGCTCTCCGCCCTCACGGTGCCGGCGTAAGTGCCGAACCAGCGGAGCACGACCGCCGTGCCCGGATTCAGGAAGAAGAAGCCCTTCGCCACGAAGAGCCCGGCGGCGCCCAGGGCGTACCCGGTGGCCTTCGGCGCCCCGCCCTGCGAGACGAGCACGAGGACGAGCGCCGCCGCGCCCAGGGTCGCCGCGACGGCGAGCGGCGGCCTCGGGGAATGCGGAGCGATCGGCTTCTCCTCCATGGCCGCTCGTCTCCCCTAGGGCTTCGAGGTCCCGGCGTTGAGCACGGGCTGGGGCGGCGCGTGGCTGCAGAGGACCACGAGGAGATTCCCGACCATCTGCGCCTTCTGCTTGTCGTCGAGCTCGACGATCTTGTTCTTGGCGAGGAGCTGGAGCGCCGTCTCGACCATGCCGACCGCTCCCTCGACGATCTTCTGGCGCGCCGCGATCATGGCGCTCGCTTGCTGCCGCTGGAGCATGGCCGCGGCGATCTCGGGGGCGTAAGCCAGGTGGCTGATCCGGGCGTCGACGACCTCGATCCCCGTCCCTCCGAGGTGGTCCTGGATCTCCTTGCGCAGCTCCTGGGCGATCGTCGAGGTGTCGCCCCGGAGCGAGCGCTGGCCTTCCTGGTGCGCGTCGTAGGGGTAGCGCGTCGCCAGGTTCCTGAGCGCGGCCTCGGTCTGGAACTTCACGAAAGCGTTCGAGTTGCTGATCGCGAACGTCGCCTGGGCCGTGTCCTCGAGCTTGTAGGAGACGATCGCCGCGATCTCGATCGGGTTCCCCTCGTGGTCGTTGACCTTGAGCTGCGTGCTCTCGAAGTTCTGGACTCGCAGCGAGACCTTGGTGAGCTTGTAGAGAGGGTTGACCCACCAGAGCCCGCCCAGGGCATCGGTCTTGACCGTCCCCGCGTAGGCCCCGAAGAACTGGAGGACGGCCGCCTCGTTGGGGTCCAGCGTGAACGTGCCGCTGCTCAGGAAGAGAGTGAGCACGCCCGCCGCCACGAAGATCACGCGCGCCGGGACCTCGGGGACGAGCGCGACTCCCGCGACGCAGAGCCCGAGCACGCCGAAGGAGAGGAGACATCCCAGCTTCCCCGAGTGCGGCGTCCGGATGTTCTCTTTCATGGCGCGCCTCCCCGACGCCTCCCATCGCGGCCTCGCGACGAGAAGGCCCCCGGGGAAGATCGGCAGGAGAGGCTCCGGGCTTGAATCGAATTCCGGCGAATGCCGAGACCCCGCTCTCCCCGTGGTTCTACTTCTTCCCGCCCTCCGGGAGAGGGACGGAGAGGACGCGACGCATCTCCTCGAGCGAGAGATACCGCGCCTTCGGGTGAGAGATGTCCTTCAAGGAAAGACCGTCCTCGTCGACCATGCGGTCGAGAGGCATGGTCTCGAGCGCGAGGTCGGCGAAGGAGACCGGCTTCGCGGGGTTGCCGCCCTTGGCGGCCTCGAGGGGCGTGCCCGTGATCGTCGCGGCGATCGTCGGCTGTCCGCGACGCGTGACGTCGATCGCTTGCGCGCCCTCGGGAGAGCCGACGATCGCGTAGTGCTGGAGGAAGGGCGCGTTGTAGACGTGCGCGAGGACGAGCCCGCGGTGCCCGCCGCCGAGGCCGATCCTGCCGACCTGCTCGGGCTCCTTCGGATCGTCCACGTCGATCACCCGGAGGTCGGCTTGCCCGCCGTCCTGGTGCGCGATCACGTAGAGGTAGTCGCGCTCGCGCGAGGGGAGGCCGCCTCCCGCGCTCCCGAGGTCGAAGACGGAGGAGAAGGCGACCTCGTCCGCCGCGAGGCCGTCCTCCTTGTGCGTCCCGAGGAGGACCGGCTGCGAGGGCTCGGTCACGTCGACGATCTTGAACCCTCCCTTGCCGCACGTCACGAAGGCGAGCGCGCGGGCCCTCGTGCGCGGCGGGTCTCCCGTGACTCCTCCTCCCGACCCGGGCGAGCGGAAGCGGCTCTGCTGGAAGGCGAGCGCGAGCTTCCGCGGGATCGACAGGTCCTTCGCGTCTCCCCGCAACGAGAGCTTCGTGACGACCTTCGGCTTCTCGAGGTCGTCCAGGTCGATCACGACGAGCCCGTCTTCCGCGTCGGTCACGAACGCCGTCCTGAAGGAGAGCTTCACGTCGCGAGCGCTCGCGAGCGGGAGAGTGCCCATGACCCGGTGCTTCTCGCCGCTCCTCTCGGGGAGGCGCACGACGGCGAGGCTCCGCGGCGAGACGACGACGAGGTGCCGCCGCCCGAGCCACGCGAAGGCCTCCGCGTCCCCGATCTTCACGCGCTCGACCTCTCGCGGAGGGCTCGCGCGGCCGTCGAGGACGACGACGGAGTCCGGGAGCCCGACCGCGATCCAGCGAGCGTGCCCCTGGACCGGGTCCTCGAGCACCGAGACGCTCGCCGCTGGAGCGCCGGCCGCGAAGCCTTCCTGCGGCGCGCTCTGGGCGAGGTTCTTCCTGTCGAGCGAGACGACCTCGAGCCCGCGCTGGCTCGCCGCGAACAGCGTCGTGCGCGCGAGGCGGAACGACGCCGAGCCGAGGCCGAGCGCCTGAGGGCTCCTGTGGCAGTCGGCGCACTCGCGCGCGCGCGAGCGGACCGTGTGGACCTGGTGGTGGATCATGGTCATTCCCGAGAGGCCCGCGGCCGTCTCCGGCATCTGCTGGTCGAGGACCGTCTTCCCGTCCTTGTCGTGGAACGTGCACATGGTCGAGAAGCCGACGATGTAGGGAGAGACGCGCCCCTGGGAGTCCCATCCGAGCGTGAGCTGACGGAAGGACGCGAAGACCTTCTCGAGCGTCGTCACGCGCCCGGGAGTCCGCCTCCCCGAGATCGTGTCGAGCATCGTGAAGCCCTCGTGGCGGTCGAGGTGGAAGCCGAAGAAGTCGGTGTTCCAGGCCGAGTGGCACGAGTAGCACGCCACTCGCCCGTGATCCTTCGTCATGGCCCGCGCCGCGCGCTCGTTGTAGCGGGGGTGGCCCTTGGTCACGACGTCCTTCGCCTGGACGAGCTCGTGGCGCTTCCCGTCGAGCTTTCCCGTGAGGAAGAAGCGGTCGCCGTCTCTCTTGACGTTCGAGAGGAGCACTCCTCTCCTCGTCTTCATCGTCGCGTAAGCGTCCGGAGCGCCGTGGCAGGACTCGCAGGTCGTTTCCGTGCCGTGCTCCATGTAGCCGTAGATGTTCCCGTCGCCCATGGTCTCGCGAGAGGTGTGGCAGTCGATGCAGGCGAGCCCCTTCTCGTGGTGGATGTCGGGGGGCGTGTGCTCGTCGTGGATGTAGTAGGTCCCGTTCAGGCGCTTGTCGGTCGTTCCCGGCACGTTCGGACCGGCGGGCATTCCCGGCACGAGCTGCGCGAGGCCGCGGAAGT
>JACQDU010000058.1 GCA_016200955.1 bacterium | reverse complement strand
GGAAGGCTCGGAGCCGCCGGTCGCTCCTCCGGTCGCGTCGCTCACGAACGAGGCGCTCGTCGCCGACAACTCTCTCGACACCCCGCGGCGAGTCTATCGAAACTTCGCGGAAAACACACGATTCGCTCCCGCAGTCGGGGGAGGTCAGGTGGGGGTCGACGGGGCCCGAGGGGAATGCTTGCTCAATCGTCGCTCGCGTCGCTCACGTTGGAGTTCGCCATGTGGCCGATGTAGTCCTCGAAGTCGGTCTGGAGCTTCGCCTCGTCGGGGAACCACTTCCTGGCGAGCTCCTCCTGCGTCTTCCCGGCGCGGAGGTCGCGGAAGTACTCGTTCAGGCGCTTCCGCTTGGTCTTGTCGTTCGCGAGGAAGTGGCAGAACGCCCACGCGAGGGCGTAGTTCGGGCCCGCCTCCTTCATGAAGCGCTCGTCGTCCATGCGGATCACGTCGTGGATCGTGTGGAGGCGCCCCTTCCTCTTGAAGTAGAGGAGCTCCTGGTAACGCGTCTCCTCGCCCTGAGGGATGATCCCGTAGTGGAGCGTCTGGCCCTGGAGGTCGGAGATCCCGAAGAACTCGGCCATGCCCTCGTTGAACCAGTTGGGGATGTCCTCGCAGTAGAGATCGATGAACTGATGGAAGGTCTCGTGGAAGAGCGTCTCCTGCGTGTCGTGGTAGAGCGAGCCGGGCTTCGCTCCCACCGGGTTGTTGAAGAAGAAGAGCGACTTGTAGGAGGGGCTGAAGAAACCGGCCGTGTGCTCCATGCGGCCGTGGCCGATCTTCTCCGCGAAGTTCCCGTACTCGTCCTTCGTCTCGAACACGAAGACGCGCGCGACGCGGCCCTCCTCCTTCTTGGTGAGGACGGGGTCTCTCTTGATCTTGCCGAAGACCTGCATGTAAGCCTTGTAGGCCGCGTCGTAGACCCTCGTGAGCTCCTGGAGCCCCGCGTGGGCCTTCCGGAAGCGCTCGATGAGCGCTCTCTGCTTGTCGGGCTTGGCCTGCGCGAGCTCCGCCTCGAGCTTGTCGAGCGCTCCCGGCGGGAGACCGAGGTCCGAGACGATGTCGTAGCGCCCGTTCGAGGTCTTCTGCTCGAGCGCCGGGTGAGCGAGCGGGTACTTCTCCTTCCACGGGCCGTCCACGAGAGTGACGACGGTCGTGCAGCGGTGGTTCTTCCCCTCCGCGGCGATCGTGCGCGCTTGCTCCGTCTTCCCGTAGAAGAGGAGAGCGCACGCGAGGTCGCCGCGAGGCCACTCGTCCTCCGGGTCGTCCTTGATCGCGACGGCGAGGTCGTCCTGACAGTCGAGGTAACGGCGCTGGTAGAACGCGACGATCCCCCGTGCACAGCGCATCGAGGGAGAGTCGGGCGCGAGCTTCTCGAGCTCGGAGACGATCCTCGCCGCTCCCGCGAGGTCGGCGGGGTCCTTGTTCAGGAGAGTGCGGATCGAGGCGGCCTTCTCGGCGATCGCGGGGTCCTCGCCCGTCTCGGGCAGCTTCCGCTTGGGCGGCGGAGCCGGATCGGGCTTCGGCGCGCGCGGAGGGTTCTTCGGGGGAGCCTTCGGCGCCGGCGTCTTCGGCGGGGTCTCGGGCGGCGTCTCCCGGGGAGTCTCGTCGGGAGGAGCCGTGCTCGGCCCGGGCGGAGGAGCGACCGGCGCCGGCTCCTCGACCGCCGAGCCGGGAGCGGGAGGAGGCGGCTCCTCGCGCGGGGCCGGGCGCTCGCCTCGCGGCGGCTCCGGGGGAGGCAGCGTCCTCGTCTCGGGCCGCGGCGTCTCGCGGCGCGCGGAGCTCTCGCTCGTCCCGGGAGAATCGGGCGGAGCGCTCGCCTGCTGCTCGGGCTCGGATTTCCCGCCGCCGACGACCACGAGCAAGGCGATGATCGCGATGACCACCGCCGCTCCGGCGATCGCGAGGACGTTGTTCCGTCCGCGCTCGGGCCCTTCCGCGCGCGTGCGGGGCGAGGAGAGCGTCCGACCGCTCGGAGTGCGCGAGAGCTTCTGCGCGCCCACCCGCGAAGCCGACGGCGTGAGCGAGGGTTTCTTGCGCTCCGGCTCCTCCGTGTCGTCCGACTCCTCGGGCCTCTTCTTCGGGCGCTCGCTCTCCTCGGAGTCGTCGCGCTCCACCGAGCGGGGCTTCTTCTTCGCCGGTCTCTCGTCCTCGTCGTCCTCTTCCTGGTCTCGAGCCTTCTTCTTCGCCGGTCTCTCGTCCTCGTCGTCCTCTTCCTGGTCTCGAGCCTTCTTCTTCGCCGGTCTCTCGTCCTCGTCGTCCTCTTCCGCGTCTCGCGCCTTCTTCTTCGAGGGAGCGGCGCTCTCCTTGCCCGAAGGCGTGCGGAGGGACTTCTCCTTCTTGCTCGAGGGAGTCGTCGAGGCCGCGGCGGTCTTCGAGCCCGACGGCGTCCCTCTCGCGGAGCGCTCGAGCGTCGCGAGCTCCGTGAGCTCGTCTTCCGTGATGAGCTCGAGCTCGAGCGCGACCTCGGCGAGGCCGACCTCGGCGCCGACCTTCGTCCGGAGAGTCTTCTTCATGGAGCGCATGAGGCCGAGCTTCGCGAGGAGCTCGCCCCCCTCGCGACGCACGTGGCTCTCGAAGAAGGCGTCGCCGGGTCCGCGCACTCGGCCCTCGCCGCGAACGTGAGCTTACACGTGCCGCCGTCGTTGTGCGAGACCGCTACTTCCCCTTGCCCATGAGCCGCCCGAGGATCCCCTTCACGCCCCAGGCGCCCTTGTCGAGACGCTGCGTGACGGGAGGAGCGACGGCGACGGCGACGGGCGCGAGCTCCTGGGGAGCGGGAGCGGCTCCCGCCGACGCGCCGCGGATGATCTCCTGCGAGAGCCCGCCGCGGAGGACGTCCAGGATCTCCCCGCAGTCCATGAAGCGCTCGTCCTTCGACTTCGCCATCATGCGCTGGATGAGGTCGTCGGCCTCCGTCGGCCACTTCCGGTCGGGGCTCACTTCCCGGAGCAGCGGCGGGTCCGCGATGAGGTGCTGCGTCAGGTAGCCCTGCGCGGTCTCGG
>JACQDU010000721.1 GCA_016200955.1 bacterium | reverse complement strand
TCGCGGGCCTGGACGGGAGATGCGATCAGGCCGGGCTTGCCTAGCTCGAAGCATGCCCGCACGACGGGCTCGTAGACGTGCACGAGAGGGTGCCCGAGGATCGGCGAGCGAGCGAACCAGTCGAGGTCGCCTCCGTCGAGGGGAGCCGTCGGGTCGTCCGACTGCTCGCGCGCGAGCGAGGCCATGTTCGAGCCGTCGGCCGCGACCACGGCGAGGACCTTCTTCGCGCGAGCGAGCGCCGCCGCCTCGCCGTCCCTCGTCGAGAACAGGATGTGCCGCGCCCGGACCTCTCCCGCGAGCCCGAGCTTGTGCTTCTCGAACCACCCCGCGAGCGCCTCGGGCGTGGCCTCCTTCTCGACTCGCTTCCTGAAGGCGACGTTCACGCGGAGCGAGGCCTCGAGCTCGGCCTCGGAGTTGGGAGGCAGCCCCTGGCCCTCGAGCGCCTTCCTGAGAGTGTCGAGCTCGTCCTTCGTGATCGACGAGAGAGGAAAGCCGTCCTTCTCGAGGCGAGCGGCGGTGATCTTCTCGACCACGAGCCAGTCGAGGACGTGAGCGGAAGGAAGCCCCATGAGCTTCGCTCGCCGGGAGACGGCCTCCTTCGTGATCGGCGAGCCGTCCACCAGCGCCCAGGCATCCTTCGGAACGGCGCTCGAGACCGCGGCCTCGTCTCCCGCCTCCGCTCGAGCGCCTCGCGCGCAGAGGAGCGCCTGAGCGAGGGCGAGCGCCGCGAGGGCCGTGCGTCCGTTCACGCGCTCGGGCCGCCGTAGTTCGAGTGGACGGCCTGGACGTCGTCGTGGTCCTCGAGCGCCTCGATCAGGCCCTCGACCTTGGCGGCGTCCTTCCCCTCCACGGGGATCGTCGAGGTCGCGACGAATCCGAGCTCCGCCTGCGCGAGCTCGAATTCCTTGTCGAGGAAGGCCTTCTTCACGTGAGCGAACTCCTGGGGAGTCGTCGTCACGTGGTAGGCGTCCTCTCCCGTCGTCACGTCCTCCGCGCCGGCCTCGGTCGCGATCTCGAAGACCTTCTCCTCCGTCGCCTTGTCCTTCATGATCGAGATGAGGCCCTTCCGCTCGAAGAAGCGCAGCGCGGAGTTCGGGGCGCCGAGCTTCCCTCCCTTGACCTCGAAGATACGGCGGAGCTCGGGGGCGGTGCGGTTCCTGTTGTCCGAGAGCGTCTCGACGACGATCGCGACGCCGCCAGGGCCGTACCCCTCGTAGGTGAGCTCCTCGAACTTCTGGTCGCCGAGCTCGCCCGTGGCCTTCTTGATCGCCTTCTCGATCGCGTCGTTGTTCATGTTCCCGGCTCGAGCCTTGTCGATCGCGTAAGAGAGCTTGAGGTTGAAGGCCGGGTTCCCCCCGCCCTCGCGCGCGGCGATCATGATCGCCTTCGAGAACTTCGAGAACGCCTTCGAGCGCTTCGCGTCCGCGGCGCCCTTCTGGTGCTTGATCGACTTCCAGTGCGAGTGGCCAGCCAAGCTAGGCTCCCTTCACGTCCCTTTGCGGTACGACTCTCAGCGCTTCTTCTTGTTGTTCGTGGGCGAGCTTCCGTTCGTGCCGTTCGTGGCCGCCTTCTTCGCCCGGCGCCCGCGCCGGAGGTAATAGGCGCAGTCCTGGCTCACGGGGCACTTCGGGCACTTCGGGTCCACGTCGGTGCACGTCTTCTTCCCGTGCTCCACGAAGAGGTGGTGGAGCCGGAGCGGGTCCTCGTCCTGGAGGGCCGCGCGGAGCTGCTTCTTCCTCTGCGGGAGCGGCGCGCCCGTGTCGAAGAGCCCGATCCGCCCGCCGACCCGCTCGGTGTGAGGGTCCCAGGGGAGCAGCGCCTCGAACCCCGTGAGCGTCACGAGGTAAGCCACGGCCCACGGAGGCAGCCCCGGGAGCGAGGCCAGGAAGCGCCGCGCCTTGTCCGGCTTCATCTCCTTGAGCGACTCGAGGTCGGTGTCGTCGAGCTCCTCGAAGACGGACTGGAGGAACGTCTTGAGCCGCGGAGCCAGGTCGGAGGCGTCCTCGATCCGGTTCGCCTCGAGGATCTCCTGGAGCTCGCGCTGGGTCGAGACGCGGACCTCGTTCCAGTCGGCGAACTCCTCCTCGTCGAGGAGCGACTTCACGGCCTTCTTCGCGTTCGTGACCGGGCTCGCGTAGAAGAACCAGTAGAAGACGAACCGCTCGAGGAGGTTCTTCCCCTCGGAGAGCACGGCTCGCGAGTAGGTCCTCTCGAGGGTGCTCAGGATCTTGTCGAGCTTCTTCGCCTTTTCGCGAATGGCCAAGGGGTACGCTCCATGAGAGGCTGCGAGGACTTGGGCGGGAGCCCTGATCTTAAGAGAGGCGCTCGAACGGATCAACTGCACCGGGTAGCGGGAGGCTACTTGTCCCGAGGGTGCCGCGGCTTCTTGTCCGGTCCCGGGAGCGGCCCGCCCGAGCCCTCGATCTCCGAGGGAGGCTGGCCGGGGAGCTTGACTCGCTTCAGGTAGAAGACCGTGAGGTCGTTCTTGGGCGTCACGACCTGCACGAGCTCCCAGCCCTCCTGCGCGAGGTAGTCGAGGACGTAGGCCTTGAAGTCCCCGTCGGCGCGGAGCTCGTTCCCCTCGGCGCGCTCGAGGATCGCCTTGTAGTCGTCCTTCTCCTTGAAGTCGCCGTAGGCCATGGCGAAGACCTTGTATTCGTATCGAAGGAGCCTGGGCGGATCGCTCGACTGCGCGGCCGCGCGCGTCCCGAGAGCGGTGCCCGAGACGAGCGCCGCGAGGACGAGAGCGATCCAGGAAGTCCGGTTCATGCGTGCCTCCATGGGCAAGAGTGTAACGGAGCCCCGCGTTTCTTCCCGGAAGAGTTAAGGTGAGCCGCTCATGGCCGGAAAGCCGCTCGTGACCGCCGAGGACGTCCTGCGAACGCCGCCCGGGCGAGCGGTCTTCCTCCCCGAGGGAGCGATCCTGACGCCGCTCGCGCGCGACCTGCTCAGGAAGCGAGGCCAGCCCCTCCCCGCTGGTGCGACCGTCGGCCCGCGGCCCGTGGCCTCGCTCGTCGTGGCGAACTGGAAGTCGAACAAGAAGACGGCCGAGGCCCTCGCGTTCGCCGAGGCCTTCGCGCGCGCGGCGCCTCGCTCGCGCGCGCGCGCGGTGATCTGCCCTCCATTCACCGCGCTCGCGCTGGTCAAGGCCGCGCTCGGAGACGCCGCGGACCTGGGAGCGCAGGACGTCTCGCCCTTCGAGGAGGGCGCTCACACGGGGGAGGTCGCCGCGAGCCAGCTCGCCGACCTGGGCTGCCTCTACGCCATCGTCGGCCACTCCGAGCGCCGCGCGGAGCAAGGCGAGGACGACTCTCTCGTGAGGCGGAAGGTGAGCGCCGCTCTCGCGGCGAAGATCCGGCCGATCCTCTGCGTGGGCGAGACCCGCGAGGAGCGCGACGCGGGCCGCACCTCTCACGTCGTGCGCTCCCAGATCCGCGCCGCTCTCGAAGGACTCGAAGGAGCGGCGGAGATCGTCCTGGCCTACGAGCCGCGCTGGGCGATCGGCCGAGGAGTCGTCCCGCGAGACGACGAGATCGTCGCCGCCTGCCTCGATGCGCGAGAGGAGCTCTCCCGCTCGCTCGGCGAGCGTGGGACCAGGACCCCCGTGCTCTATGGCGGGAGCGTCGCCGTCGAGAACGCGCGCTCGATCCTCTCGCTCGAGGGTGTCTCGGGCCTTCTCGTGGGCGGGGCGAGCCTGAACGTCGAGAGCTTCCTCAGGCTCGTCGCCGCGGCCGGGTGAGCGACGATCAACCGCCGCGAACGGGGTGCGCCGTCATTGCAATGTAAAGCGCGTTTCTTACGCCGGAGGGCGAGCGCGCAAGGACCGATCGCGCATCGCGCGCTCCCACAACGCTCTCGACATTGGCACGCGTCTCGAGAAGGCGCCCCGTCGCCAACTCACGGCGGTTCGCGCGGGAGGACCTCCGGATGCGTCACCTGATCGCCGGCGCGTTCGTCGCGCTGGCGGCGAGCGTCGCGCTCGCCGACACGCTCACGCTCAACGACGGCTCGAAGCTCGAGGGAAGATTCGTCGAGCAGCGCGCCGACGAGATCGTCTTCGACCAGGCCGTCGGCGCAAGGACGCTGCGACTGACCCTCCGCCAGTCGGACGTGAAGTCCATCGAGCTCAAGAAGCTCGAGCCCCGCAAGGAGACGGCCGCGCTGCCGACGCTGCCCACGCCGACCTCGCCCGCGGACTACCCCGAGCTCAAGGGCTACGACAAGCACGTGATC
>JACQDU010000740.1 GCA_016200955.1 bacterium | reverse complement strand
GGCGGCATGGAGAACACGAGCGCCACGACTCTCAACGAGAGGACGCTCCACGACGCGCGGGCTCACATGGACTACGAGTCGGACGGGCTCGTCTCCCACGAGCTCGCGCACCAGTGGTGGGGCGACCTCCTGACGTGCCGCGACTGGGCCCACATCTGGCTCAACGAGGGCTTCGCGAGCTACTTCGAGGCTCTCTGGGACGAGAAGAAGAACGGCCAGGACGCGTTCGAGTACAACATGTTCGAGAAGGGCCACGGCGCGCGCGAAGGAGCTTGCCGCACCCGCCCCGTGGTGGACCACCACTACCAGGACGCCGAGAACGTCTTCGACGGCCGCGCTTATCCCAAGGGAGCGTGGGTGCTCCACGGCCTGCGCCGCCGTCTCGGCGACGAGGCCTTCTGGCGCTCGATCAACCGCTACTGCAAGGCGCACGCTTACGGGACCGTCGAGACGATCGACCTCCGCCGCGCCTTCGAGGAGGAGACGGGCGACTCGCTCGAGCGTTACTTCAACGACTGGACCGAGAGACCCGCTCACCCGGCGCTCGAGGTCGCCTACGAATGGAACGAGAAGGACAAGCTCCTCGAGGCGACGATCCGGCAGACGCAGCAAGGCGAGCCCTTCGCCTTCCGCGCGACGCTCGCCGCCTCGCTCGGAAAGCCCGCCGAGGGCCTGCGCGTCTCGGTCTCGATGGAAGAGAAGGAGAAGCGCGTCCTGATCCCGTTCAAGGCGAGGCCGCGCTACGTGCGCTTCGACGCCGACGAAGCGGTGCTCAAGGAGATCACGGAGCACAAGGGCGACGATCAGTGGCTCGTCCAGATCGCCGAGGACCCGAACGTCTGCGGCCGCATCCGGGCCGCGCAGGTCCTCGCGGAGAAGCGCTTCGCGCCCGGCTTCGAGGCGGTCGGGAAAGCTCTCGCGGAGGATGCCTTCTGGGGAGTCTCCGTCGAGTGCGCCCGGGCTCTCGGAAAGGTCGGGGGAGACGCCGCCCGCGACGCTCTTCTCCGGGGCCTCGCTCACAAGCACCCGAAGGTCCGCCGCGCGTCCGTCGAGGCCCTCTCCGGCTACCACAAGGACGCGAAGGTGATCGCCGCGCTCCGTCCTCTCGTCGAGAAGGGCGACCCGAGCTACTACGTCGAGTCGCAGGCCGCTCTCGCTTACTCGAAGGTGCGCGCCGACGACGCGCGGACGTGGCTCGAGAAGGCGCTCGAGCGTCCCTCGCACAACGAAGTGATCCGCGAGGCCGCGCTCTCGGGCCTCGCCGAGCTCGAGGACCCGAGCGCTCTCCCGATCTGCGAGAAGACGGCGAGCGCTCCCGGCGACCCCGGCATGCGCCGGACCGCGATCGCCGCCATGGGACGAGTCGCGGCTCTCCCGACCGTCGACGACGAGACGCGCCGGAAGGTCGTCTCCCGTCTCGCGAGGTTCGTGGACGAGGAGGGCATGCGCTTGCGGATCGCGGCGGTCGAGGCCCTCTCGGCGATCGGGAAAGACGCCGCTCCCGCTCTCGCGTCGCTCGAGGCGGTCATGCGCCACGACGCCGAGACTCGCGTGCGCGACGCCGCCAAGGCCGCGGTCGACCGGATCCGCGCCGGGACTCCTCCGAACATCGAGATCTCTCGGTTGCGCGACGAGGTGCAGAAGCTCAAGGAGAACGAGGAGAGGCTCCAGAAGAGGCTCGACCAGATCGAGGCCAAGTCCCAGGCAAGCGCCGGTCCTCCGACCGAGGCTCCCGCGAAGCCGGGTCCGGGCACGGGGGAGAAGCAGCCTTACTGAGGGCTCTCAGTAAGGCAGCTCCCCGTTCTCGCCTTCCCACTCCGGGAGATCGATCATGTCGATCGCGTTCCAGGGGCAGCCTTCGAGGTAAGTCCCGATCGGGCCCTTGGACGTGCACTTCTTGCAGCCGATGCACTTCAAGGGATCGACCCAGATCCGCGGGAAGATCGGCGCGGCCTCGTTCTGGACGAGGACCATGCAGTCCTCCACCGGGCAGAGGTCCTGGCAGACGGGAGAGCCCGAGCAGCCGGTGCAGCTGTCGTTGATGAACGCGAGGATCTTGGGCTTCCGCTTCCGCTTCTCGGTCTGGAGCTCGGCCATGCTCGAACGGATCTCCGGTGCCGCGTCCGCGGACAATCTAGCGCATGTCCGCGGGCCCGTCCACCCGCGTCAGTCTCGCTTCGAGAGCTCGAAGCGCAACACGACGCCGCGCGCCGTACCGGCGAAGAACGAGCGGCCGTCGGGCGCGAAGACGAGCGCCCGGAGATGGTCGTGGCTCGTCGTGAGGTCGACGCGATCGAGAACCTTCCTCGTCTCGGCGTCATGGAGCGAGATCGCGCTCTCGCCGCCCTCGACGACGATCTTCCCGTCGGGCGAGAAGACCGCCGCAGCTCCGGCGCCCGAGGCTCGCTTCAGGGACCAGAGACACTTTCCGCTCTCCACGTCCCAGAGCTCGAGCGCCAGGCCCGAGACGAGACCTCGCTTGCCGTCGGGAGAGAAGGCGAGCGAGAAGACGCCGTCGCGCCCGGCGGTCTCATCGAGATCGAGCGTGCGGACGAGCTTGCCCGACGCGATCTCCCAGAGCTTGACCTGAGAGTCCGAGTGAGCGCCCCCGCCTCCCGTGAGCGCGAGCTTGCCGTCGGGAGAGACGGCGAGCGCAGAGGCGACGCCCTCGTGCGCGGCGACCTTCCTCTGCTCGGCCTTCGCCTCGAGGTCCCAGACGCGGAGCGTCCCGTCCCAGCCGACCGAGAGCCCGCGCTTGCCGTCGGGCGTCGCGGCGACCGCCGAGAGCGACCCGGTGTGGCCCGCGAGGAGCGTCTCGTCGCCCGTCGCGAGGTCGGCGAGCCGCACGCCGTAGGGATCGCGCGAGCTCCCGGAGAGAAGCCGCCCGTCCCCGAGGAGAGCGACGGGCCCGCGGCTCCCCGCGAGCGGCGTCTCCTTTCCCGTCGAGAGCTCCCACGACTTCACGTCGGCGCCCGCGGAGACGACGCGATCGCCCGCCTTCGAGACGGCGAGCGACGAGACGCCGAAGCGGTGCGAGCCCGTCGGCTCGTCGGGTCTCTTCGCGTGCCTCGAGAGGTCGTGGAGGAACAGCGTCGTCCCGCTCGCCCGGAGGAGCCTCTCGCCGTCGGGCAAGAAGGCGACGGCGTTCACTTCCTCGCCTCCCGCGAGGCGAAGGGACGAGGTGCCTCCCAGGTGCTGGAGCCTGAGCTCGCCGTCTCCTCGATGCGCGCTGCCCACGACGACGCGGCGGCCGTCGGGCGAGACCGCGATGCTCTGGACGTGGCCTTCGGGCGCGACGAGCTTCTCGCTCGCCTCGCGTCCGGTCTCGAGGTCGAAGACCTCGACCCAGCCCGTCTCCCGGTCGCGCACGTCGCCTCCCGCGATGCCGCGCTTCCCGTCGGGCAAGAAGGCGAGCGAGCGGACGGCGCCCTTCTCGGAAGCGAAGGGCGTCACGTTCCCCTTCTCGAGGTTGCAGACGGAGACGGCTCCGTCCCACGAGCCCGTGAGCGCTCGCTTGCCGTCCTGAGAGAAAGCGACCGACGTGAGGCCGTCCTTGTGGGAGATCTTGCGAAGCTCCTTCCCCGTCTCGATGTCCCAGAGCCGCGCCGTGCGGTCGGCGCTCCCCGTGAGCGCTCGCTTCCCGT
>JACQDU010000739.1 GCA_016200955.1 bacterium | reverse complement strand
TCGATGCGAGCTTCGGCCGCGACGCGCACGCGAACGGGAACGGGAGCGGCCCGGCCAACGGCAACGGGAGCGGCGGAAAAGAGAAGGCCCCGCGCGCGGACCTCGTCCGCCTCGCGAAGGCCCCTCCGCCCGTCTTGCCCCGCGGCCGCTTCGTCGCCGACGAGGAGACGGAGAGCCCCGTCACGGCGATCGGCCGCTCGATCGACGAGGCTCACGACGAGTTCTCGGGCGTCCTCGGCCTCTCGTCGCGCGGAGTCGAGCGCACGAGGAAGGCGTTCGAGCAAGCGCGCGCGCGCGGGCTCGAGGCTCGCTTCCACGAAGCCGCGGCCTTCCGCTCCGCCGCTCTCACGGACCTCGTCGCGGAGCTCGTGGCCTCGGGCGCCGACGTGCGCGGCGTCCTCCACTGGAAGGGCTGGATGGAAGTCGACACGTTCGACGACTACCGGCGCGCCTGGGCGACGACGGCGAGCTGATGCGTCCCTGACTCACGGCGCTCACGAGTCGACTCGTCGCCGCGAGAGTCGCGAAGACGCAAGCGGCCGTTCGCGTCTTCGCGCGTTTTTTCTTCGCGCCTCTCGCGGCCGTGCGTTCGTCAACTCCAGGGGCTTGCAACGCTCGTCGGACGACGGCTAACCTTCGAGGGGCCTCGGCGCGTGACCCGGAACGAGCAAGTCGTCGCCGTCGTGCTTGGCGCCTTCGTCGCCCTCGGGGTGGTCGCGACCTCCCTCGTGAGAGCCCTGGCGACCGCGAACGAGGCGGAACGAGCCCGGGCCCGCCAGCTCCGTCTCGAGGAGGATCGAAGGCGGATCGAGCAGGAGGCCGCCCGCGCGCTCGTGCGCGAGCGCGAGAGCGAGCGTGCGCGCGCGGCCGAGGAGGCGGAGCGGAAGCGCAAGACGGCGCGGCGCACGCCGGAGACGGACGCGACCTTCGCTTCCGCGGAGCCGCTCGCGAACGGCTTCCGGCCGCTTCCCGGTTCGGAGGGCGGCGATCCCCCCGTGTGGGCCGGGGAAGGGCTCGTCGCGGCGGCGCGGCAAGGGACGAGCTGGAGCCTGCTCGTCTGGCGCGAGCCCGCAACGCCTCCGACGCCGGTCCCTGGCTCCAAGGGACGCGTGATCGCCATCGCCGGGTCATCCGGACCGTGGGCCGCGATCCAGGTCGTCGAGTCGAAGGACCCCGACGAGGAGAAGAACGACGACCCGGTGTCGATCTCGCTCCTGGGTCTCGAACGGTGCGAGCTCGTCGAGCTCGTCCGCACGTCCGCCATGCAGAGCCCGGGGGGACCCCTCCTCTGGTCGCCCAAGGGAGATCTCCTCGCCCTCCAGGATCGAGTCGCCAGGAAGAACGTGGCGCGCGTCTACGACGCCCGCTCGCAGAAGCTCGCGGCGTCGACCGACGCGAGCAAGAACTTCAAGCTCCTCTCGTGGACGGGCGGCGGCGTCGTCCTCGAGAGGACGCTCAGCGACTCGACCCAGGAGACGGTCCACCGGTATCTCTGGAGCCCCGGTCGAGGCGATCCCAAGCTCTCGTCGGCGAACGCCGGCGTCCGCTCTCCCGACGGCAAGTTCCGCTTGCGGAGCGTCGAGAACGCGCTCGAGATCGAGTCGGACGAGGGGCTCGCGCGCTTCGAGCCGACGAACGCCAGCGACCGGCGCGCGCTCGGGGAGCTCGGGCCGGACAGCCTGCCCTGGATCGGTGGCCACGGTCTCGTCCTCGCCGCGGAGGAGACCGTCGTCCTCGACCTCGCGACGGCGAAGCTCTCCTACCTGCTCCCGCCGGGGTTCCGCTTCGAGAGCGCGAGCGCCGATGGACGAAACATCCTCGCCCGCGACGCGGAGGGCCGGCTCGTGTGGGCTCCTGCGCGCTGAACTAGAATGCGCGCGTCGGAGGAGACCGTGCGCAGGCGCCCATCGCCCCGGATCGCATTTCGCGTCACGGCGGTCGTTCCGTCAACCCGTTCGCTGCGTGCGCGCGACCTCTCGGCCAACGCTCATGCCCGCTTCGGCGTAGACTCTTCCGGCTCGTCCGAGCGGGAGGCGTCGCGTGAGCTCCTGGAAGGCAGGCTTTCTCTTCGCTCTCGGAGTCGGCGTCGGGCTCGCCTTGAGCTTCACGCTCGGCGGAACGGGAGCCTCGCGCGGCTCTCTCGCATCGTCGTCGCCATCTTCCAGGGAGAAGAACGATGCGCGCGCCCTCCCGCGGCCCGACGGAGCGGCGGCGGCGTCTCCCGAGGCGAAGCGCGTCCTCGAGCTCGAGGGCGAGCTGGAGTCTTCGCGAGCGGCATTGAAGAGAGCGGATGAGACGCGCGACGCCGCGCAGAAGGAGCTCGCCCGCTCCCGCGACGCTTCGGCGCCGGGAAAGCTCTCTCACGACAGGCCGGCATCATCCGACGCGACGCGCGGCGCCCAGGACGCGGCGGCGATCGCCGCGAAGATCAAGAAGATCGAGGTCGAGGCCGAGACCGCGCTCAAGACGAAGGACTGGAAGGGCGCGATCTCCCTCTTGAAGGAGCTCAGGAAGATCGCTCCCGACGCCGGCGAGGCGAGCTGGCCCTCGATCGCGAAGCTGACGGGCGGGCTCTGGCAGGCCGCCTCGGCGAACGACGTCTCCCGCGACCTCGTCTCCGCGTTCTACCGGATCGCGGGGGCCGACGAGTTCTGCCCGCTGTATGCGAAGGCCGTCTCGACGCCGGAGGGAAACGACCTCGCGTTTCGAATCTTCGCCGTGGAAGCTCTCTCGTGGTCGGGCGCGGAGGGCACGGCCGAGATCTTCCTCGGGAGGCTCGGGGTCGAGACGGAGGCGACGCTGGCCATGACGCTCGCGAACTCCCTCCCGGGCCTCGGCAAGGAGCATCTGGACGGCATCGTCACCGCGCTCCGCGTGCAGACGAACGCGGACGTGAGGCACGCCCTCGTGCAGGCCCTCTCGGGGATCGAGGGCGGCGAGGCGACGCGCGCGCTCGCGCGCGTCGCCGAGAGCGAGCCCGACGGGCCCGTGAAGGCGACGGCGCAGCAAGCGGTCACCGCGCGGTCCGCACCCGTCATGGGCTACATGATCTCGGACGTCGTGAAGGGCTCCCAGGCCGAGGCGGCGGGGGTCAAGGCGGGGGACATCCTCGTCTCCTACAACGGCGTCGTTCTCTCGAACTACAACGAGCTCATGAAGGCGAAGAAAGCCGTCCAGGACGGCGCTTCCGTGACCGTCGGGATCTACCGCGGCGGCGCCACGCTCAACTTCGTCCTGAAGAGCGGCCAGATCGGCATCAACGGGCAGTTCGTCTATCCGCCGACGGAGGCGGGCCGATGAACGCGACGCGCGCCTTCGGGATCCTCGCGCTCGGAGTCGCGATCGGAGTCGGGATCGGGCTCGCGATCCCCGGGCTCGTGGGCCCGCCGCGAGACGCCTCCCGCGCGTCCTCCGGGCGGAACACCGGGCTCCCCGTCGCACCCCGGCTCGAGCTCGAAGGTGAGATCGCGCGCGAGCGCTCGTCCCGGATGAAGGCCGAGGCCGAGCGCGACAAGCTCGAGAAGGACCTCGCCGCCGCTCGCGCGAGGCTCGGGAACGCGAGCGAGAGCAAGGGCCCTCCCGGACCCGGCGCGCTCGCGCCCGTGGCGAGCCAGGCGGCGGCTCTCGCGAAGGCCCCTCTCACGCACCCGGCGGACATCCTCGCCCGCGTGCGCGAGATCGAGGGCGAGGCCGAGGACGCTCTCAAGACGAGGGACATGAAGAAGCTCCTCGCGCTGATCAAGGAGGCCGCCTCGCTCGGGAAGGACGGGTGGCCGGTCGCGATCAAGCTCGGCTCGGCTCTCATGAAGAGCTGGGAGGGCCAGGACACTCCCTTCGAGAACCAGGACTACACCGAGACGAACGTCGTCCTCTGCTCGAAGGAGATCGCGCCGCTCTACGAGCACGCGATCACGAGCGCCGAGACCGACCCGGACTTCCGCAGGCTCGCGGCGAGCTACTTCCGGTTGACCGGCGCGGCCG
>JACQDU010000682.1 GCA_016200955.1 bacterium | reverse complement strand
CGGCGGCGCGCTCGTCGTAGCCGGGGAGGCCGATCCCGATCGCGCCTAGGACGACCTCGAGGGCGCCGGCGACATCGCCTTGCTCCTCGAGAGCGATCGCGAGGTGCTTGAAGGAAGTGAAGGCGACGCGAGCCGGTCTCCCCGCCGCCCTCCTCCGCTTCGCTTCCGCGATGACGTCGTTCGCGATCACGATGTCCTGCCGGCAAGCCTGCTGGAAGCGCTCGAGGGCGCCGGGCTCGCGGTGGCGGATGCAGTAGAGGTGCTCGATGAGCTGCGAGAAGGCCTCGTGGCGCTCGAGGATCCCGCTCGCGCGGCCGATCGCGTCGCGCAGCTTCTTCTCCCGCGCCGCGGCGCCCGCTCCGCGCACGTCCTTCGCGCCGCCGACGTAAGCGGACGCGATGTCCGAGAGGTCCTCGAGGTTGCCCTCCTGCGGCGAAGCGATGTCGCTCTCGACGACGGCGCCGTCGCGGATCGCGGGTAGCTTCTGGCTCGGAGGCAGCTTGATGTTCGCGGCGCGGAGCGCTTCCTTCGCCGCGTTGTAGAGCTTCTCGTAGAGCGTGGAGAAGTCCTTCGCGCGAGCCTCGCTCTTGAAGACGTCGAGCTCGGCGAGCGATGCCTCGTATCCGCACGGGCAACGGAGACGCGCGCTCGGCTTCGGCGCGAACGAGACCGAGAACATGCGGCGACACATGCGGCAGTAAATGTGGAGCTCGACCACGGCGCCCGCCGCCGGGTCGTACTCCTGCGCGAAGGAGGCCTCGTCGGGCCCGCTCGAGTCGTCCTTCTTCTTCATGTGAGGAGGCGTGACGCGCGTGAGAGGAAAGTAGTCCGACTCATGCGTTCGAGCAAGTCGCCGCGGCCTCGCCGCCGGGCCGGGACGGCTCTCGCGGGCTCCTCACCTTCCGGGCCCGAAAGGGCCGCCCCGCTCGAGCCGTGACGCAGGGTGTCGTCATCTTTGGGGTTGCAAGAAAAACCTTTGTGGAACGAAGATTCCGTCAGAGGTCCGCAGAGAACGACTCCCGGGATCCCTCCGCGAAACTCTGCGTCCCTTGCGCCTCCGCGGTTATCTCCGTTTTTCTGTATTCGACACTGCCTCAGGGCGCGTTCCCGGGCTTCTCCTCGCTCGCGTGGGGATGCTCGTGCTCGCCGTGGCCGTGTGAGTGGCCGTGGTCGTGAGAGTGCGCGTGGCCGTGGTCAGGCTCGCCGATCACGGGGAGGCCGCGCCCGGTGCGGGCCGCGTGGCGATGCCGGTGCCGGTGGACGAGGTTGTGCTCGACGAGGAGAGACTCCCGGGAGAGGAGCTCGCGCGGATCTCCCTCGGCGGCCACGGCACCCCTCGCGATGACGACGACCCTGTCGCAGAGCTCGCTCGCGAAGTGGAGGTCGTGCGTCGTCGCGACGATCGTCTTCCCGCTCTCCTTGAGCGCCGCGAGGATGTCGAGCAGCTCGCTCGCGCTCCTGGGATCGATGCCCGCCGTCGGCCCGTCGAGCAGGAGGAGGTCGGGCGAGAGAGCGAGCGCGCAGGCGATCGCGACGCGCTTCTTCTCGCCGAAGCTCAGGTGGTGCGGGGCGCGCTTCTCGTAGCCCGCGAGGCCGACCTGCGCGAGCGCCGTTCGCGCGATCGCCTCGGCCTCGGCGCCCGTCTTCCCCAGATTGAGCGGGCCAAACGCCACGTCGTCCAGGACCCGGGGCGAGAAGAGCTGCGAGTCCACGTCCTGGAAGAGGACCCCGGTCCGCTTCCTCACCTCGCGCAGCGTCTTCTGCGAGAGCTCGGTCCCGAGGACGCGGATCGTCCCTTTCCCGGCGAGGACTCCAATGAGATTCAGGAGGAGCGTCGACTTCCCGCTCCCGTTGGCTCCGAGGAGCGCGACCGCCTCGCCTCGCATGACCCGGAAGCCGACTCCGCGAAGGCCCGGCGTCCCGTCCGGGTAAGTGAAGTCGAGACTCTCGACCTCGAGCGCGGCTTCGGGCGAGCTCACGCGGACGACTCTACCTCCTTGGAGTCGGCGAGAGCCTCGGCCGCGCTCAGCGAAACCGACGGTGAAGCGCGAGCGTCTCGAGCTGCTCGGAGAGCGGCCCGAACCGGTCGTCCGGAATGTCGAGGAAGCGTCTGCGTTCCGGTTGGAGCTCGACCGCGCGCTCGAGATCGGCGGCGGCACCGTCGAGGTTGCCTCTCGCGAGGCGGACGTGAGCCCGCGTCTCGTAGGCGTAAGGGTTCCGAGGATCCAGCGTCAGGGCGCGGTCCACGTCCGATGCGGCGCCATCCAGGTCTCCCCGGCGGAACCGGGCGTACGCTCGGTTGTTCCAAGGGCAATCCGAGCCGGACGCGAGCTCGATCGCGCGCGTGCAGTCGGCGATCGCGGCTTCGTAGTCCTTGGTGAGGCCCCTCACGTAGCCGCGGCTGTTCCACGCGTGCCAGTCATGGGGATCGACCTCGACCGCGCGCGTCCAGTCCGAGATCGCCGGCGCGAACTCGCCTCTCACGGCGTGCTCGACGCCTCGGCTCCACCAGTCGATCGTCGCGCCCGTCTCCAGGACGACCTCGGCATTGTCGATCTTGGACGGACGCACGTCGTAGACCACCACGGGCTCGCTTGCTTCCGGGACCGCCGCGAGCTCCTTCTCCACGCGGGGGAGGCCGCCCGTGAAGGAACCGCCCACGGGATCGGGGCTCCTCGGCGCCAGCACGAGCGCCGGCACGGCGACGAGAGCTCCCAGGAGAAGCGCGAGCCTGACTCGCTTTCTCCCGTGCTTCTTCCTCGACGGACGCGGAGGCAGGAACGTCGGGAGAGGCCGCACGACGAGGACGGGAGCGTCGCCGAGAGGATCGAGCGGCCCGAGCGAGAGCTCCGACCCGCAGGCGCCGCAACGCCCGGCCTTCTCCCAGCAAGAGACGTGGTGGCGGGCCACGCAGCTCTCGCAGACGAGCCACGGCTCGCGCGAGATGTCGAGCGTCGCGCCGCAGCCCTTGCACGGCGACTCCGTCTGCACGTCGGTGCGCGTTTTCTCCATGCGAGCCCTCGATTCGCGCTCATCCATCCTAGGCGCGGGCTCGCGGTTTGTCCCGGGTACGACCGGCGCACGCGAGGAACTGCGAGCGAGGGTAGCCGCGCTCGAACGCATTCTCTTAAGATCACGCGAGGAGAAGCCGGAGCGCCCTTGATCCCCCGCGCCCACATGGAGCACTTCCGGAACCCGCGCAACAAGCGCCCGATGTCGGACGCGTCCGCGACGGGCGAGGTCGAGGGGAGGCGGCCGGGCGAGACGCTCAAGCTGTTCCTGAAGATCGGCGAGGACGGCCGCGTCGTCGACGCGAGCTTCACCAACACGGGAGACCGCCAGTCCGACGCGAGCGCGTCGGCGCTCACGGTGCTCGTGCGCGGCCTCACGGTGCCGCAGCTCGAGAAGCTCGACGTCGTCGACATCGCGCAGCGGCTCGACTCCCCCGACAACCCGGGGGTCGCGACGCCGGCCTACGAGATCCTGAGGAGCGCCCTCGCGCAGCTCAAGGGCGCGCCCTCGCCGTACCAGGACGAGGGGCGGCTCATCTGCCACTGCTTCCACGTCCGCGACGGGCGGATCCGGAGCTACGTCCGCGAGAGGGACCTTCGCACCGTCGAGCAGGTGAACCGCTGGACGCGCGCCTGTGGAGGGTGCCGGAGCTGCCGGCCCGACATCGAGCTCATCCTCGAGCAGGAGCGCGACCGCGTCGCGACGACGGAGCCCGGCGCGTGAGCGCGCTCTACGAGGACTCCGACCTCGCCTCGCTCGTCGTCGCGAAGGGCCTCGCGTCGCAGGCCGAGATCGAGCGCGCGCGG
>JACQDU010000708.1 GCA_016200955.1 bacterium | reverse complement strand
CGGCCCAGGGGCGATCCGCGCCGCGTCACTTCGTGCCGCGTCGCTTCTCGCCACGGGCCTGCGCTTCGTGCGAGTCATGGGGCCGCGCTCCCCAGAAGGAACGGACCGAACCACGAAGGCACGAAGTCCTGGATCTTCGCGTCTTCGTGTCTTCGTGGTTCCGGTCTCTTCTCCGGCGCTCAGAACAGGAAGTCGGTCCGCAGGAACCGGGACTCGCGGCTCATGACGAGGTCTCCCAGGACCTGCTTCCCGTAGTCGTCGTAGCTCGCCGCGACCATGGAGCGGATCGAGAAGCAGCGGAGAGCGTCGGTCACCGAGAGGGTCGCCTCCGCGGAGTCCTTGCGGCCCGTGAACGGGAAGCTGTCGGGGCCTCGCTGGCACTGGGCGTTCAGGTTCACGCGGCAGACCTGGTTCACGAGGACATCGAGGAGAGGCCCGAGGACCTTCGGGTTCCGGCCGAAGACGGACGCCTGCTGCCCGTAAGGGCTCGCGACGGCGTGCGCGAAGACCTCCTCGAGGTCCTGGAAGGTCGCGATCGGGACGATCGGGCCGAACTGCTCGACGTGGTAGAGCTCCATGGCCTTCGTCACGGGGAAGACGACGCTCGGGAAGTAGAAGGTCGCGTTCGACGCGCCTCCGCTCGGGTTGACGACGCGAGCGCCCTTCTTCGTGGCGTCCGCTACGAGCGCCTGGAGCCGCTCGACCTTTCCGGGCTCGGGGAGAGGCGTCAGGCTCACGCGCTCCCAGGGCATGCCGCAGGGGAGCTTCTCGACCTCCTCGACGAAGCGCGCGACGAAGCGCTCCGCCACCTTCTCGTTGACCAGGAGGAGCTTGAGCGCCGTGCACCGCTGGCCGTTGAAGGAGAGCGTGCCCTTCACGCACTCGCGCACCGCGAGGTCGAGGTCCGCGTCCTCGAGCACGATCGCGGGGTTCTTCGCGTCGAGGCCCATGATGCTCCGGAGCCTGTGCGGGAACGGGTGCTGCTTCTTGATCGTGTCGCCCGTCTTCGCGGCGCCGATGAAGGCGAGGACGTCGATCTTCCCCGACGTCATGATGGGCCCTATGAGGGTCTTCCCGTCGCCGTTCAGGACGTTCACGACTCCTCTCGGGAAAGAGTCGCGGAACGCCTCGAGGAGAGGAAGGTTCGAGAGCATCCCGAAGCGAGGGAGCTTCGTCACGACGGTGTTTCCCATGGCGAGGGCCGGGATCAGGGTCGTGTAAGCCTCGTTGAGCGGGTAGTTGAACGGCCCCATGCAGAGTGCCACGCCGAGAGGCGCCCGCCGGATCTGCGCGATCACGCCCTTGTCGATCGCGAAGCGGCTGTTCTGGCGGTCGAGGTCCCGGAGCGCCTCGATCGTGTCCTTGATGTACTCGTGCGTCCGGTCGAACTCCTTCTGGGAGTCCTCGAGGGACTTCCCGATCTCCCACATGAGGAGCTTGACGACGATCTCTCGCTTCGCGCGCATGCCGTCGGCGAAGGCGCGCAGCCGCTCGAGGCGGCGCGCGACGCTCATGGTCGGCCACTCGCCCCGGCCGTCGCCGTAAGCGCGCACGGCGGAGTCGAGCGCGAGCTTCGCCTCGTCCGCCCCGAGCGCCGCGTGAGCGCCGATCTTCTTCCGCTCGAGGGAGCCGTCCTCGCCGCGGATGCACACGGGGGACTCGACCTCGACGAGCGCCCCGCCGAAGCGGCGGATCTCGCCGTCCACGAGCCAGCGGTCGCCGTCCTCGTAGAACCCCACGTCGTGCTCCTTCGGGACCTCGCTGGCCCTGGGGAAGAGCTGGGCGACTTTCTGGCGGTTGTCGGGCACGGGAGCCTCCTCGCTGCGAAGGTCGAGATCGTAAATGAGAGACGGCGTCTCCGCGAGACCGCCGCTCGCTCAGGGCTCGCCGTTCTTCCTTCGGCGTCGCGGCCAGAGTGCGTACAGAAAGAAAGGCGAGAAGCCCAGGAGCTCCGTCGCGATCACCGAGAGCCCGTAGCTCGTGAGGAGCGCCGCGGGCCCGATCGGCGAGACCGGGATCGGCCGCCACGGCGCGAAGAAGCGCTCGCTCGAGAACGGCCAGAGGAGCGCGACGCCTCGCCCGCCGTCGGTGAGCGTGTCGAGGAGCCCGTGGCTCGCGAGGACGAGAAAGCCCAGGAGGCTCGCGCGGAGCCGGGAGAGGCCGAGATTCTCTCCGACGGACCCGAACAGCACTCCTCCCACGAGCGCCAGGGCGAGCGAGTGCGACGCGCCCCGGTGCCCGAGAGGCGCCTCGTACGGGATCCCCGCGACGAACGCGAGCACGTCCAGGTCGGGGAGCATCGAGAGGACAGAGAAGGCGAGCATCGCCCGAGCGAGGACGGCATGCTCGGTCGAGATCCGAGAGGCGATCCGCCCGGCCGCGAGCCCGACCGCGATGTGGCCGATCCCCGCCATGCCGAACATGGGAACATGCGCGGCCTCGTGGCCGTAGTCCAATGTGTCGACGGGCTTTGAGGGAATGCGCGACCCCCGAGTCCGGAGAGCGGCCCTCGCGCAATGTCATGGTGTGGTCCGCATGACGGATCTCCCGAGAGTCGCGGCCGCGGAGCTCGTCTCGCTCTACCGACTCCATGGCCGGGCGCTCCAGGCGTTCGTCGTCGCATGGGTCCGCGACGCGGCCACCGCCGAGGACATCTGCCAGGAGACCTTCATGGCCGTCTTCTCCCAAGGAATGCCGCAGGGCGCGGCCGCTCGCTGGCTGTTCGCGATCGCGCGCAACAAGGCCCGTCAGTTCCTGAGAGACCGGAAGTCGCCCGCCGCCCTGAACGGCGGAGTGCCCGCGCGAGAGGCCGGACCCCAGGGCGCCGCCGGCAACGAGGAAGACAAGCGCCGCGTCCGCGCCGCGCTCGACGAGCTCGACGTCGAACAGCGAGAGGTGCTCGCGCTCCGGTACGAGGGCGGGCTCGACTGCTCCTCGATCGCGGACCGCCTCGAGGTCCCTCTCACGACCGTCGAGGGACGTCTCAGGCGAGCGCGAGAGTCTCTCCTCCAAAGGCTCGTGCCGCGAACGCCGCTCGGAACGGCTCGGGAGGCCAACACATGGCGATGACTCCGGAGCGCGCACGGGAGCTCTTGCCTCTCGTGGCCGCGAAAGACCTCGACCCCGAGACGTGCGCGCAGGTCCGCGAGATCTGCTCGCACGACGCGGCTTGCAAGGAGCTCCTCGCGCGCCACGAGGCGCTCGAGAAGCTGCTCCTCGCTCACGCGGGCGAGCCTCGCGCGGAAGATCCCGCGTGGGTGAAGCGCCTCGCCTCTCCCGAGAACGGCGCCGGCTCGCTCCCTCGGGGAGCGAAGGCCGGGATCGTCCTCTTCATGGCGATCGCGGCCGTCTCCATCGGAGCCTTCGCCGGCTTCCACGCGGGTCTCAACTCGCGCGCGGCTCCGAGGCCGCCCGCTCGCACGGGCACGCCGCCGGCGCCGCAGGCTCCCGGGTCCCCGACCGCCGTCCCGCCCGAGAAGACCGCGCCCGAGCGCGAGGCCACTCCCGGCGAGGAGACGCCGCCGAGAGACGACCGCCCCGGAGAGAATCCGGCCGAGATCGCGAAGGGCGAGCCCGTCGCGCCGCCCATCGAGACGCCGGTCCCCTTCGTCCACCTCCAGACGGACAAGCCCGCTTACCGTCTCGGCGACACTCTCTGGTACCGGCTCCACCTCGCTCCCGGCGCGGACGCCCTCGCGGTCACCGTGAGCCTCGTCCGTGAAGAGACGCGCGGCAAGCGAGTGATCCTCGGGTCGCGCAAGCACGAGGCTCCTCGCCCGCTCGACGGCACGTTCCTCATCCGCGAGGACCAGGGCGGAGGAGAGCTCAAGCTCGTCGCGGAGTGCGAGGGCAAGGTCGTCCACGAGGTCTCCTTCCCCGTCTACGACGTGGTCTCGCGCGAGCTCGACCTCACGCTCGCCGTGCTCGCGGAGACGCACGACCCCGGCGCCGAAGTGGTCGCCGTCCTGGGCGCCCTCGACCTCGCGGGGCGGCCTCTCGTGGGAGTGCGCGTGCGCTGGCGCGCGACGTTCGGCTCGCTCGAGGCCAGCGGCGACGCAGGCCCGACCGACTCGGACGGCCGCGCGGTGATCCGCGTCGCGGTCCCGAAGGAAGCCCAGACCGGAGGCTTCCTCTCGGCGGGGATCGAGCACGAGAAGAAGCTGGCCGTCGTCTCGCAGCCGATCGCCGTCTCCGCGGGTGTCTCGCGCGTGGACGTCTTCCCCGAGGGCGGGACGATCGTCCTCGGCACCCAGCGGCTCGGTCTCCTCGTGCGCGATCAGAACGGCGACCCCGTCATCGCCGAGGGGCGCGTCCTGGACGATCGGGGCCGCTGCGCGGCAGCCTGGAAGACCGATCGCCGCGGCCTGGCGACCGTCACGATCGACTACGAGGAAGGCCGCCGCTACGAGGTCAAGGTCGACCGCCCCGCGGGAGTCTCGAAGCGCTTCGCGCTCCCGGGCCCGACGGGCCACTCGCACGCGCTCCGCGTGCTCGAGGGCAAGGATCGCCTCGACGTGGTCGTCCTGGGGAAGAAGACCACCGGGAGGACCGAGCTCCTCCTCGCCGTGGGCGAGCGGATCGTGGCGCGCGCTCCGGTCGAGATCCGCGAGGACGGCGGCTCGGAGACCGTCTCCTTCCCCGCGACGCAGGACTTCGCGCTCGCGCGTCTCGTCCTGAGAGAAGGCGACCGCGCGACGATCCAGCGGCCCCTCGTCGTGGGCCGGCAGTTCGCGACGAGCGTCCTCGTGAAGCCGCGCGAGGGACCTCACACGCCGGGCGAACCCGTGCTCGTGGACCTCGTCGCGAGCGAGTCGGGGAAGCCCGCCCAGGGAGAGCTCGCTCTCTCGGTCTTCAAATCGGGCGTCGCGGAAGACGCTCGCTGGGAGGCGCCGGACCTCGCGGCGCGCGCGCTCCTCGCGCCGCTCGTCTCGGGCGCCGTCTCGTCCGTGGGCGACCTGTTCCTCGGGAGCGCGGGCGAGGACGAGATGCGCGATGCTTACGTGCTCGTCCTGGGCTCGTCTTCTTTCCCGAAGGAAGGCGTCGCGCTGAGAGGCACCGACGACTTGCCCGACGCGCGAGCGTGGCGCATGCTCGCGGGCAAGATCGAGCCTCGCGCCCTCCCGGAGCCGAAGGGCTCGCAGCAAGGCGTCACGGTCGCCCGCGCGAGCGGCCTCGACCGCATGATCGAGAGAGCGCCGTTCGTGCGAACCTCGGTCGCGGCGTCTCCCTCGGACGAGACGTGCTTCCTCTCCGCCGACGAGATCGCGGGAGCGCCGCTCCCCGGCCACGGAGAGCTCGCGAGCTTGCCGCCCCAGGACGTGAAGCTCCCCTCGTCTCGACCGGACTGCCGGGACGCGCTCTTCTGGAGCCCGCGCCTCGCGACGGACAAGGAAGGCCGCGCGAGCGCGACGTTCAAGGTCGGGCCCGTCGCTCCTTACTCGATCGTCGTCCAGGGCTGGGCGGGCGGCCGTCCCGTCTCCCGCGTCGAGCGGTTCACGCCGCGCGCGAGCTTCGCGACGAGCTTCGCCTTCCCCTCTCACGTGTCCGTGGGCGATCGCTTCTCCGTCGTCCTCTCGACGGACGTGAGAGACGCTTCGCGAGAGACCGTCGACGTGGCGGTCCACGCTCCTCTCTGCCTCAAGCTCCTCGAGCGCGCGGAGGTGACGAGCGCTCCGACCTCGCGCGTGACGAAGCTCGAGTACGAGGTCGTCTCCCCGGAGTCCGAAGCCTCGTTCAGGGTCGTCGTCTCGCGCGGCCTCTATCGAGAGGAGAGCACGCGGACCTTCTCCGCGACTTACCCGGAGCTCGAGCTGAGCGTCGGGAAGAGCGGCGTGGGCTCGGGCGCCGAGAGGCTCTCGGTCAAGGTCCCCGAGGCGGCGACGCCCGGGTCTCTCTGCGCGCGCTCGCGCGTGGTGCCTCCGTCGCCGGTCGCCGAGGCCCTCGACGGCGTCGAGCGGATGCTGGGAGAGCCCAACGGCTGCTTCGAGCAGACGACGGCGGTGAACTACCCGAACCTCGTCGTCCTCGAGCGGCTCAAGAACACGAGGAGCGACGGCGCGGTCCTCGAGCGCGCCCACGGCCTCGCGGCGTCGGGGTTCGCGAAGATCCTGAAGTTCCAGAGCTGGGGCGGCGGCTTCGCGCTCTGGCCGAACGGAGAGCCCGACGCGCGCTCGACCGCGATCGGGATCATGGAGGTCGCGCAGTTCGCGAAGCTCTGCCACGGCCGTGGCTCCTGCGAGCTCGCGAGGGCGCTCTCGTGGCTCGAGCGGCACGAGCCCGCCGACAGCCTGGTCAGCCTCTACGCGGCCTTCGCCGTGACCGACGCCGGCTTCGCCTGGAAGGGCAGCGCGCGCGCTCTCCACTATCCGGTCAAGTCGAGCTACGAGCAGGCGCTCGTCGCGAACGTCCTGGCCTCGTGGCAAGGCGAGTGGCCCGAGAAGGAGCCGCGGCGGGAGATGCTCGCGACCGCCCTCGCGTCGCTCGAGAAGGAGATCGGGGTCGACGGGAGGATCTGGAGCGAGGGGCAAGGCGTCCCGGCCGGGCATCACGGCGTCATGGGCTCGACGGGCGTCGCGCTCTCGGTCGAGACGACCGCTCTCGCGGCGCTCGCGTTCGAGGCGGCGGGCAAGCACTCGCTCGCCGCTCGCTGCGCGTGCGGGCTCTCGGTCATGAAGGGCGGCCGTTCGGGCTGGCCCGGGACGCAGGCCACGGCCCTCTCGATCCACGCGCTCGCCCGCTTCCTGAAAGACGCGGAGAGCAAGGCGCTCACCGAGCCCGCGGTCGTCACGATGACCGCGGGCGCGAACGCGCCGATCGCGGGGACCGTGTCGCGCGAGCGCGAGAAGCCCGTGGTCCTCTTGCAGGCGATCGAGGCGAAGGCGGGGCAGAGCGTGGAGCTCGCGCTCGACATCCGCTCGCCGATCCCGCTCGAGTACGGGCTCGCGTGCACTTACCGCGTCGCTTCGCCCGAGAGCTCGAACAGCGCGCCCTACAAGATCACGACGAAGCTCGCGCCCAAGGCGAGCCTCGGGGACACCGTCCTGCTCGATGTCGCGATCGAGCCCCGCTGGCCCGCTCCCGTGGGGCAGGTGTGCGCGGTCCTCGGGATCCCCGGCGGGCTGCGGCCGTGCATCGACGACTGCCGCCGCCTCGGCGGAGCGAGCCAGGTCGAGATCAAGCCCTCTTCCCTCGTCCTTTACTGGGAGACGGGTCCCGCGGCCGTGCGCTTCGTCGTCCCGCTCTCCGCGGCGAGCGCCGGCACGTTCAGCTCCCAGCCCTCGGTCGTCTACCCGTACTACGAGGCGGGCATGGAGGCCTTCGCTCCCGGGCACTCGATCGAGATCGCGGTCGAGAAGACGACGCGCACGAAGATCGACACGGGCTCGAACGGACAGGGAGGCCCCGACGTTCCTCCCATGAAGCCGCCCAAGGGCACCGACCCGCCGCCGGTTCCGGTGGGTCCGGGCAAGAACCCCGGCCCCGCGACTCCGCCGCAGAATCCTCCTGCGAATCCTCCGCAGACGCCGCCCGGGACTCCCCCGACGACGCCGCCCGAGGTCCCGCCGCACAAGCCGCCGCCGCCGCACACGCCGCCCCACGAGCCGCCGCATCCGGCGACTCCGGGGACGCCTCACACGGCGAAGTAGAGGAGACGGCGTCTCCGACCTGCCACGCGCCACGAAGATCCTGCTGGACCGGCAGCGCCCGACCGCGGTAGATCGAAGTGGCATGAGAGGCCAGGGAGGAGCCGGCACGCGGACCGTCGCCTTCGCGACCCACGGCGCTCGCGCGCCCGAGATGTCTCATGACGACTCGCTCGTCGTCGAGCCGGCGGCGCGGCTCGGGGTCCAGGTCGTGCCCGTGCCGTGGGACGAGCCGGGTGCGGACTGGGCGGGCTTCTCCGCCGTGGTCGTGCGCTCGACGTGGGACTATCACCGCCGCCTGGGCGAGTTCCTCGCGTGGATCGACCGGCTCGAGCGCGCGGGCGCGAGGCTCTGGAACCCGCCGTCCGTGCTGCGCTGGAACGTCGAGAAGACCTACCTCGCCGAGCTCGGGAAGCGCGGGGTCTCCGTTGTGCCGACGGTCTTCCTCGAGCCGGGCCCCCTGCCCTCGCTCGCGCGGACCCTCGAGGAGCGCGGCTGGAGCGAGGCGGTCGTCAAGCCGGCGGTCTCGGCGAACGCGTTCCAGACCTTCCGCGTGCGCGCGGGCTCGGAGCCGCCTCCGGGCCTCGCGTCGCTCCTCGAGCGGACGCGCGTCCTCGTCCAGCCGTTCCTCCGGGGCGTCACGACCGAGGGCGAGTGCTCGTTCGTCTTCCTCGACGGGAAGGTCAGCCACGCCGTGCGGAAGAAGGCCGCGCCGGGAGAGTTCCTGGTCCAGGAGGACCACGGCGGCCATGCCTTCCAGGTCGAGCCTCCGCGCGGTCAGGTCGAGCAGGCGGAGGCCGTCCTCGCCGCGATCGGCGAGCCGGTCCTCTACGCGCGCGTGGACATGGTGAGCGAGCAGGGGAAGCTCGTCCTCATGGAGCTCGAGCTCACGGAGCCGACGCTCTACCTGGTCCACGACGCGGAAGCGCCCGGGCGCTTCGCTCGCGCGCTCGCGCGCGTCACGAGGTGAGGACGTCCCGGAGCGCTTCGCTCATTTTGCTCGCAATCTCCGGCGAAATCCGTAACATGCGCCTCGCTTCGACGCCTTCTCGGGCAGGTCGCGTGGGATCGCGAGCCCGCAAGAAGGCGCCCGCACAGGAAGCGCCGGCCGCCCTCGTGGCAAAAGGCTCTTCTCTATGATGAGGGTGGCAGTCCGCCTCGAGGCCTTACCGGAGATTCAAATGGCTCAAGGCACCGTGAAGTGGTTCAACGACTCCAAGGGTTTCGGCTTCATCACCTCCGACGACGGCCAGGACCTGTTCGTGCACCACACCGACATCCAGATGGAAGGCTACCGCTCGCTCCAGGAAGGGGCGAAGGTGCAGTTCGAGATCGTCGCCGGCCAGAAGGGCCCCCGCGCGGCGAGCGTCACGGCGATCAGCTAGGGGGCGGGGGCGACGAAAGTCGCCCCGCGCAGCGAAACCCCCTTCACGCGAGCGCTCGCGCGCTCGGCGGAAAGCGAGGGCCTCCGGGCCCTCGCTTTCTTTCCTTGATGATGGGAGACGGCGCCGGCG
>JACQDU010000707.1 GCA_016200955.1 bacterium | reverse complement strand
GGAAGGCCGTGCCCGAGGACGCGTTCGTCACGAGCTCGACGTCGCCATCGTGCGATCGGAGGCTGTTCCCGGCGACCGCGAGCCCGAGCCCGAGCCCGCCGCCGCCCGACTGATACTGGCCGCCGCCGAGGCTCCCCTTCGTCGTGAAGAACGGGTCGAAGACGCGGTCGCGGAAGTCGTCGGGGATCCCGGGTCCGGTGTCGGCGACGAGGAGGACGACGCGCTCCTCGTCCGTCGAGAGAGTGAGCGTGACGGTCCCTCCCCCGCGGCACGCCTCGACGGCGTTCCTCACGACGGCGAGCACGGCTTCCTCGATCGCCGCTCGCTGGCCGAGAACCGGGCCGCGCGAGCCCAGGTTTCGGTCGAGGCGAGCGCCGGCCCTCTCGATCTCCGGGCCGAGGATCCCGGCGACGCGGTGGACCACGTCCGCGAGGTCGAAGGGCTCGAACTCGCCCGAGGGCACGCGCTCGAAGGCGCGGAGCGCGTCGGTCACGGAGCGCACGCGCGGAGCCGAGGAGATCACGGCCTCGACGAGCTCGTCTTTCATGGAGGGATCGTGCACGGCGAGCTGCGCGTAACCGGAGAGCGTCGCCATGACGTTCCCGTACTCGTGCGCGACGCCCGAGGCGAGGCGACCGAGCGCGTCCATCTTGAGCTCGATGAGCCGCCGCCGCTCGCGGGCGGCATCGGCGGACGGGTCGCGCACGATCACCGCGACCGAGCCGTCGGGGAGCGGCCTTCCGCTCGCGCGGAGGCCGCGATTCCGGCCGTCGTTCCCGACGAACGGGAGATCGCGCTCGTCGAAGCGGCCCTGCTCGAACAGGGCGAGGAGGGCCGAGCGCTCGTCGACCTTCGCGTTCTCGGGGAGGAGAGAGCGCCCCGGAAGCGCGCGCAGCGGGACGTCGAGGAGGCGAGCGGCGGCGAAGTTCCCGCCGCGGATGACTCCCTCGCGCGTGACGCTCAGGATTCCGACGGGGACGGCGGCGAAGAGCTCGAGGGCCTCCTCCGGCGTCACGCGGCCTCCCAGTTGGGGGGAGGGGCGACGGGAGGAACGGCCGGGCCTTGCGCTTCCTTGCGCGCCCGCCTGCGCGCGAGGAGGAACGAGAACCTTCCCGAGCGGGCGACGTGATCCCGGAGGTCGCGCTCGAGGTCGTAGCCCGGGACGACGCGCGAGAGCTCCTCGCGTCCTCCCTCGCAGAAATGGGACAGGAAGGGAGAGCCGAGGTCGAGCCTCTCGGGCCTGCGGCGGAAGACCCAGGGTCGTCTCACGGTAGGCTCGAATCTCCCGGCATAGAAGAAGCTCCGCGAGATCCCGAAGCCGACGACCCAGGTGAGAGAGCCGTTCTCTCCCGGAAGCTCGAGCTCGAGCCCGCACTGGAACTTCACCGGCCGGAAGGCGCGGGAGATCCCTCCGAGGACGAGCGTCGTCTCGATCCCCGCGCGCGCCAGGAGGAGCGCCGCGACCCCCGAGAGATCGGCGCACGGAGCCGTGAAATGGACGTACCTCTCCGCGATCACCGTCGCGGGCGAGCGCGCGCCGTAACCCCCGCGGAACGTCTCGGCGTCGAGCCGCCGCCGCGCGATTCGCGAGACGAGCCAGGTGAGGAGAGCGCGCGCTCCGCTCTCGTCGGCGGCGGCGGCGGGCGGGACCTCGCCCAGCCCCGCGCGACACGCCTCCGCGATCGCTCCGTCGTCGATGAGCAGCTGGCGAGCGCAGGTTGTGAGCATGAACGCAAGTCTAACAGGACGTAAGATTCTCCGCCGCTCAGCGGCCGGGCGGGTTCGTCGTCGCCTGGGTCGGCGTCGCGGCCGCGGCCGTCTCCCGTTCACGGAGCTTCTGCCGGAGCGCGGCGATCTCCCTGAGGGCCGCCGCGAGCTCCTTCTCGAGCTCGTCGACCCGCTCCCTGAGGCGCTGGTTGTCCTTCTGCGCCGACCCGGCTGCGTCGGCGGAAGGCTTCTTCGCCTCGTCGCGGTGGTTCGGGAGCCTGGCCTCGAGGTCCCTGCGGTCGGCGACGAGCTTCACGTCGATCTCGTGAGCGGAGACTCCCTGGGCCCGCTGCTCGGCGGCGCGCTTCTGGAGCTCGACCTCGAGCTCGACCTTGGCGATCGCGAGGATCCTGGCCTCCACCTCCGCCTTGAGCTTGTCGAGATCGGCCTTGTGAGCCTTCGTGAGCGCCTCGAGCTTCGAGCGCTGCTCGGCCTCGGGAGCGTTCCTCTCCTTGAGCTCCTTCGAGAGCGCCGCGACGCGCTCCTCGTGCGCACGCTGGAGCTCGTACTCCGTCTTCGCGTAAGCGAGCCTCTCGTCGATCTCGTAGCCGGGGAGGCCGCGCTTCTTGAGGGTGTCGGCGAACCGCTCGAGGCGGGCCTTCTCGTTCGCGGCCTCGCGCTCGACGAGGAAGTCGTGGAGCTCCCTCTCGCGGGCAGCGACTTCGTCGTGCGCCTTCTTGCTCGCGGCCTCGTCGCCCTTCGTCTGGGCGTCCTTCTCGGCCGTCCGCGCCTTCTCGAGGCCCTCGCGCAGGCTCGCTTCCTTCCTCGCGCTCGGGTCCTTGGGAGGAGGAGGCGGCGGCGAGAGGGCCTCGATGCGCTTCTGGAGAGCGGCGGCCTCGGCGCGGGCCTTGGCGGCCTCGCTCTGGGCGATGGCGGCGAGGTCGTACTTGCCCTGGGCGACGAGCTCCGTGACCCGGACGTCCGCGGCCTTCGCGGTCTTCTCGAGCTCGTCTCTCCGCCGCTCCATCATCCTCCGCTGCTGGACGTGGTCGGCGGGGGGCTCCTTGCCATCCTTCGGCGGATAAGGAGGCCTGGGCTTCCCCGCGGGCATCCCGCGGAGCTTCGCCTTCATGGCGTCGATCTCGGTGATCCGCTTGTCCGCCTTGGCGCGCAGGGCGTAGGACTCCTCCGTGCGTCCGGCGTCCTCGAGCTCCTGCGCTTTCTTGATGAGAGCCTTGTTCTCCTTCTCGGCGTCCGCGATCTCGTTCTGGAGCTTCGTGCGCTCGTCGGGCTCCGCCGGAGGAGCGGGAGGCTTCGAGGGCGGTGTGCGCGGGTCGGTCGCGGGAGGGCCGGGGGGCGTCGGAGGAGGAGCCGGCGGCTCCGTCGTCTTCGGCTTGTCGGGCTCCGGCGGGAGATCCATGAGAGCGAGGTCGACCTCGTGGCAGAAGGGCTCGTCCTTCTTTCCGGTGAGCCGTGCCTCTCGGAGGCGAGCGCGGGCTTCCTCGACGCGTCCGAGCTTCTTAAGACACAGGCCGAGGCGCAGGCGTGCGCGGGGGGCGAGGTCGTCTTTCGGGAACTTCTCGAGCAGGCGGAGGTAGACAGGGCACGCCTCCTCGGCGCTCCCTTTCTCGGCCTCTTGTCCCTTCGCGAGGAGGGTGGCGGCCGTCTCGTCATCGGCGCGCGCGCCGCCGAGCGGACCCGCGCTCAGCGGGAGCGCGAGCGCGAGAGCGACGACCAAGGTGCGTAGACGAGCCATGTTGACCTCGAGCGCATGGAGTCTAGACGATCTCCATGTCCCGGCCGGTGAGCCGATTGTAAGAATCCAGTGAGTCGCTCAGGTCCGACGAGCGCGCTCGTCTCTGAACCACGCGAAGGTCCGCTCGATCCCCGCGAGGAGGTCGATCGTCGGAGCGAAGCCCAGCTCGCGCGAGGCGCTCTCGATGGAGGCGACGGAGTGCTTCACGTCGCCCGCTCGCTCGGGCTCGTGCTTGGGACGGATGCTCTCGGTGCCGGCGACGCTCGCGATGAGGCGGAAGAGCTCGTTCACGGAGGTGCGCTCGCCGCACGCGACGTTGAAGACGCCGCCCGAGACTCCCGGCGCGGAGGCGGCGAGGAGGTTTGCTTCCACGACGTTCTCGACGTAGGTGAAGTCGCGCGTCTGCTCGCCATCGCCGTAGATCGTGGGAGATGCCCGGTCGAGGCAAGCTTCGATGAAGCGAGGGACGACCGCCGCGTACTGCGAGGCCGGGTCCTGCCGCGGCCCGTAGACGTTGAAGTAGCGGAGGGCGACGACCTCGAGCCCCATGCTCGCGGAGAAGGCGACCCCGAGCTGCTCCGCCGCGAGCTTGTGCGCCGCGTACGGCGAGCGCGGAGACGGCGGCATGCCCTCGTGCTTGGGGAGCGTGGGCTGGTCGCCGTAGATGCTCGAGGACGAGGCCTGGACGACTCGCCTCACGCCCG
>JACQDU010000706.1 GCA_016200955.1 bacterium | reverse complement strand
GCTCTCGTTCCAGGAGCTCGCGCGAGGCGACCTCGCCTTCCGGCGCTGGGACGTCACGATCGCGGAGTGCGTCCTCTTCCCCGAGCTGCTCCCCTGGCCGCGGGGAGAGGAGCTCCTCGACACCGGCTCCTGGAAGGCGCCCGTTCTCGAGGCTGCGTAGACAGCTCTCCGCCCAACTCTCGAGTGTTCGACAAGAAAGACATGAACCACGAAGGCGCGAAGGCACGAAGATTCAACGTTGGCCTTGTCCGCTGACTTCGTGTCTTCGTGTCCTCGTGGTTCTACTTTTCCAAGGTGAGCCTTTCTTCCCTTGGGTCCGGCCTTCGCTCATGAGAGCCCCCGGAAGAACCCCGCGACCCGCGTGAGCATGGGGCGCGTGATCTCGTGCCTCGCGTCGGGGAAGAGAGCGAGCTCCGCCTTCGCCCCCAGCTCGCGCAAGCGCTCCAGCACGCGCTCGGCTTCTCTCGCGGGAACGTCCTCGTCCGCGCGTCCATGGAGGAGGAGAACGCGCGGCCGCTTCCTCGCACGGGCGCCGCGAGCGAGACCGCCGGGAGCGAGGAACGAGCCGACGCCGACGACGCCCACGGGAGCGAGGTCGGTCGAGAAGGCGACCTCGAGCGCGATCATGGCTCCCTGGGAGAAGCCGAACAGCGCGGCCTTCCTCGTTCGGCCCAGGAGAGGAACCAGCTCTCTCGCGACGCGCCTCCTCGCGCGAGCGATCTCCCGAGGGTCGTCGCTCGCGTAGCTCGTCCAGGCACGGCCGTCTCCCTCGCGGCGTTCTCCTTCGAGGAGGACCGTGAGAGCGAGGCGATCTCCCAGGGAGTGCGAGAGCCGATCGGCCGCCTCTCTCATGGAGCCGGCGTCGTCGCCGAAAGCATGGAGCAGGGCGAGGACGAGGCGGCTCACTCGTCTTCTCTCGTGGCCGTGGCACGAGAGACCGCGATCAGGAAAGCGAGCAATCCTCCGAGCGAGACGAGCTCGGCGAGCTCGGAGTCCGAGAGGCCGTCTCGCCGGAGCGCGCGGAAGTCCTCGTCCGTGAGCTGAGCGGGCTGGAGGGCCGCTCGCCTGCCGAAGACGACCACGCGCTGGGTCCTCTCGGGGAGCCGCGTGGACTCTCCCTTCCGCTCGAGGTCCTCGAGCACGGGAGCCGCGACTCCCTTGGACCCGAGCGCGGCGCGGAAGGTCTTCCTGAAAGCCTCCGCTCCCGGCGACGAAGCCGTCGCCGCGAGAGCGACGAGCTCCTTCGTCGTCCGAGGCACGCTCCCCGAGAGGAGCACGCCCTCGAGGAGCTTCCACGCTCCCTCGAGCGCGCGAGGCGCGGCCGCGATCGCCCGCAACGGAGCCGGCGCCGCCCCGAGCTCGATCTGCGCCCTCGCGAGCGCGTCTCTCGCGGCGGCGTCCAGCTCGTCTTCCGGCGGCGTCGGGATCCGGGACATGCGCGGAGCTTACATTAAGTCGCGCGGACCAAAACGACATGAACCACGAAGACACGAAGGCACGAAGGATGGAGGGATGGCTTCGCCATCGACTTCGTGTCTTCGTGTCTTTGTGGTTCGTCCTCTTCTCCAGGAAGAGGGACCGTCATTTCTTGCAGAGCACCATCATCATGCGATACCCCTCGAACTTCGGGGGCTGCTCGACCTTGGCGATGTCCTCGAGCTCCTTCACCATGCGGTCGAGGTGGTGCTTGGCGATGTCGCCGTGAGCGCGCTCGCGGCCGCGGAAGAGGACGTTGACCTGGACCTTGTGGTCCTTCTTCAGGAACTCTCTCGCGCGCTTGAGCTTCACGAGGAAGTCGTGCTCGCCGGTCTTGGGGCGGATGCGGACTTCCTTCAGGACGACCTTGTGCTGCTTCTTCGCGCTCTGCTTCTTCTTCTGCTTGATCTCGTACTTGTACTTGCCGTAGTCCATGATCTTGCAGACCGGCGGACGAGCCTCGGGCGCGACCTCGACGAGGTCGAAGCCGCGCTCGCGCGCGAGGGCAAGTGCGTCTTCGGTGAGCAGGATTCCGAGCTGCTCGCCTTCGTCGCCAATGACTCGGACTTCACGGATGCGGATCCGCTCGTTGACCCGCGGACCACGCTGCTCGATGATCGGCTTGTCGTTCGCAAAACGTTTTCGCAGAGTCGTACTCCTCCTCACTCGGGCAAGAACGCCGCCTCGCGAGCGGGCCGCCTCACGGCGAGGCGCCCTCGCTCCCGGCTCGCGTCCCTGAGAGTTTAGCTCGACGGAGCGGCCGCTGCATCAAGCGAAGTCGTCGATGCCTCTGGCGCCAGCTCGCGGCGGGCCACCTCGCCGCGCGCTCGCTCGATGAGAGATGACAGGGAGAGAACGACCTGCTTCTCGCTCGAGCGGGCGCGGACGGTCACGCTCCTCGCCTGCGCTTCCTTCTCTCCCACGACGAGCACGTAAGGGACCTTGGCGAGAACGGCGTCGCGGACTCTCTTGCCGACCTTCTCGGGAGAGTCGTCCACGCTCGCTCGCAGGCCCGCGTCGAACAGCGCCTTCTCGACCTCCCTCGCATAGGAGACGAATGCCTCGGCGACCGGGAGCACGCGAGCCTGCTCGGGAGCCAGCCAGAGCGGGAAGGCTCCCGCCCAGTGCTCGATCAGCACGCCGATCATGCGCTCGAGCGATCCCAGGAGAGCCCGGTGGATCATGACCGGCCGGTGAGGCTGGTTGTCCTGCCCCTTGTAGCTCAAGTCGAAGCGCGAGTTTGCTTCCTTGCTCGCGGGGGATTCGCCCCCCCCGCCCCCCTGGCTCGAGTACTCGGGCCCGCTCGGCAGGTTGTAGTCGAGCTGGAGGGTCCCGCACTGCCAGCTCCGGTCGAGGGCGTCGGTGATGTGAAAGTCGATCTTGGGTCCGTAGAACGCGCCGTCTCCGGCGTTGATCCGGAAGTTGAGGCCGGCCTTGTTGAGAGCGTTCTCGAGCGCTCCCTCGGCCTTCTGCCAGAGCTCCTTGGTCCCGATCGACTTCTCGGGGCGGGTCGAGAGCTCGACCTTCACGTCCTTGAAGCCGAAGGTGTCGTAGACCTTCTTCAGGAAGGCGATGCAGTGGAGGACCTCCTGCTCGAGCTGGTCCTCGCGGCAGAAGATGTGGGCGTCGTCCTGGGAGAAGCCACGGACTCGCATGAGCCCGTGGAGGGTGCCCGAGCGCTCGTTCCGGTGGAGAGGCGAGAACTCGGCCATGCGGATCGGGAGGTCCCGGTAAGAGCGCGGCCTCTCCTTGAAGATGAGGCAGTGGCCCGGGCAGTTCATGGGCTTGACCGCCATCTCGACGTCCTCGCTCTGGGTGAAGAACATGTTCTCGCGGTAGTTCGCGTAGTGGCCCGAGCGGTGCCAGAGGTCCACCTTGAGCACGAGAGGCGCTCGGACCTCGACGTAACCTCGCTTCCGGTACTCGTCGCGAAGGAAGGCGAGGAGCTCGTTGTAGACGGTCACTCCGCGCGGGTGGAAGAACGGGATCCCGGGGGCGAAGTCGTTGAAGGAGAACAGGTCGAGCTGCTGCCCGAGCTTCCTGTGGTCGCGGTTCTTCGCTTCCTCGATGTTCTTCTCGTGCTGCTGGAGGTCCTTCTCCGAGAAGAAGGCGGTCCCGCGCACGCGCTGGAGCTGCGGGTTTCCTTCCTTCCCTCGCCAGTAGCTCCCCGAGACGTCGTGGAGCTTCACGGCCTTGATCCACGCGGTCGAGGGCACGTGAGGGCCCTCGCAGTAATCGACGAAGTCCGAGTGCTTGTAGAAGGAGAAGACGGTCTCTCCCCCGGCGGCGTGGTCGCGGATGAGCTCCTGCTTGAAGCTCTCGTTCTTGGAGAGGACGAGCTTCTCCGCTTCTTCCCGCGAGAGCTCCGAGCGCTCGAACTTCGCGTCCTCCGAGACGATCTTCTTCATCTCGGCTTCGATCTTCCGGAGGTCCTCGTCCGAGATCCGGTGCGCGAGGTCCACGTCGTAATAGAAGCCCTTCTCGGTGTCGGGGCCGGTCCCGAACCTCGCCTCGGGCCAGAGGCGCTTGATCGCCGAGGCCATGAGGTGAGACGCCGAGTGCCGGAGCACCGCGAGGCCGCCTCGTTCCTTGGTCAGGATCTCGGCCTCGGACGCTCCCTCGGGGATCTTGTCGTCGAGGGTGTAGCTCCGCCCGAGCGCTCTCCCTGCGAGGGCGATCTTCCCGACTCCCAGTGCCTGCGCTGCTTTCCCGAAGGTCGCGCCGGGCTCGACCTCGAGCTTCTTCCCGTTCACGACGAGGGCGCGCTTGGAATCGACGCTCATGAGTTGCTCCCAGGTCCCCGTTTTTACCACGGAGAAGCCGTGATCCAGGAGACGCACGGCGGAGTCCAGGCTTTCGACGGTTCGGGCACCTCCTCTCGGGGACGCGTCCGTTCGAGATCTCATCGCGTGCTTCCGGGATCCGCGCCGCCCAGGGGAGATCTGGACGAGGACAACGGACGCCTGTCGTCTAGCCCGGATAATTCGCGAGTAAACAAAAGGCGGACGTGATCCGTACGTCGTGGAAGCAGTGTCCAAGCTCCTTCCACAGCAATCGGAGGCACGTCCGCGTGGCAGAGTCTACACGACAGTCCGTCCTGTTCGTTG